>JALQTV010000390.1 GCA_023268675.1 Saprospiraceae bacterium
CGTTCGAATACGTCATCCAGTTTCATTTTGGGGACCTCTGCTCTGACTACGTCAAAAACATAAGCTGTGATCTGCTCGTAGGGGTTTTCCAACTTGTAAAAAGCATCGTAAACGGACTCAGGAAGTACGTTGAACTGTACAGAGACTTTCAATTTTAGAAAGACATTGTCTTTGGTTTTGGTTTCAACCATTACATCCAGCTGCTGGATTTTCAAACTGACTCTGCCTGATACCCTGTCGAGGATGGGTATCTTGAAATGAAGGCCTGCTCTTCGGACCGAGTGAAATTTGCCAAGTCTCTCAAGCAGAGCGGCTGTTTGCTGTTTCACGGTGAATACACCGGAGAGCAGGATGTAGAAGAATAGTACACCTAGTAAAATAAAATATACTGACATTTTGCAAATGGATTGATTACATATCCTACTGGTTTTTGAGTTCCGTAATCAGTTTTTGCAGAGAATCCTTGGCGTCACCGAACAACATCCGGGTTTTTTCATGGAAAAACAGTGGATTTTCTATCCCGGCATACCCTGGTTTCATACTGCGTTTCAATACGATTACGTGTTTGGCTTCCCAAACTTTCAATACAGGCATGCCATAAATCGGACTGCCCGGATCGGTTTCAGCGGCCGGATTGACGACGTCGTTGGCACCTACGATCACCACGATATCCGTATTGGGTAGGGCTGCATTGGCGTCTTCGAGGTCGAGCAATTTGGGGTAAGGTACGTCTGCTTCTGCAAGCAATACATTCATGTGTCCCGGCATGCGACCTGCTACAGGGTGAATGGCATATTTGACATCTACACCATTGGCTTCCAATATGTCATCTACTTCTTTGATTGCTTTTTGCGCTTGCGCAACGGCCAATCCATACCCCGGTACAAACATAACAGACTGCGAGTAATTTAGTTGGATAGAAGCATCGTTCAAGCTCACTTCGCGAGCTACCAAATCGCCTGAGCCGGCGGCAGTACTTCCGGAGGAACTACCACCAAACCCTCCAACCAATACATTGATAAGAGATCGGTTCATGGCATTGCACATCAATACCGTCAGAATGGTACCGGATGCTCCCACGAGAATACCTCCGACCAACATCAGCTGGTTGTCGTAAATGATCCCTGCAGCCGCAGCTGACAATCCCGTAAAGGAGTTAAGCAGGGAGATTACAACCGGCATGTCGGCACCTCCGATAGGAGCTACAAAGCTAAACCCGTACAACAGTGAGAGCGCAGTAAAGATCAGTACCAACATAAGGCTGCCATCGGCACCTTGCATGAATATCAATGCACCCAAGACAATGGCTATGCCCAGCAATACAAGGTTGAATATATTGTGATAAGGCAGGGTGATTTTTTCATCCCTTACCAATCCTTCCAATTTAGCAAATGCCAGAATACTTCCTGTAAAGGAAACTCCGCCAATCAACAGCGTAGAAAGGATGATAACCAACTGGCCACCATTGAGTACTGTGTCTGCTGTATAATAAGGCAAAGATTCGGAGAAGGCCAGAATGACGGCGCAGGCTCCCCCCAGTCCATTGAAGATGGAAACCATCTGGGGCATGGCAGTCATTTGGATTTTCTTTGCCGAAATGAACCCTATGACACCTCCAACGCCCATACCGGCAATGATCCAGGAATAGTTGTTGCTGGAATTGTCCAGAGGTTCAACAGCTGTGGCTATAATAGCGAGCATCATCCCCAATCCGGCCAGAATATTTCCTTTTCTGGCAGTATCGGGAGATCCGAGCATGCGCAAGCCCACAACAAATAATACTGCTCCAAGCAGATAGGATAGATTGATTGCAAAAGTCAACATTACTTACTTTTTCTTTTTCTTGAACATTTCCAGCATTCGGTCTGTCACGGCAAACCCGCCAATGACATTGATCATACCCAGGATGATGGCAACAAATCCCAGTGAAAGGGTAGTGTAGTCATCCGGATCTGCCTGACGCATCAGAAGGATGGCACCAATAATCACTACGCCACTGATGGCATTTGCTCCCGACATGAGGGGCGTATGCAATACGGTAGGTACCTTGGAAATAACCTCGAAACCCAAAATAATGGTGAAAATGAGCAAATAGATGAGAATGAGGTTCTCGTTAAAAAATTCAAATGTGTTTTCCATAAATTGCGAAAGTCTTTTTACGCACCGGCATCCAGAATCAGTGATTGACTGATGATTTCGTTTTGCCGGTCAAGGGTCAGCTGACCGTCTTTTATGAATAGTTTCATGAAATTCAGCACGTTGTTGCTAAACAAAAAGCTGGCATCCTGAGGCAGCAGTGCCGCAAGATTTGAATTTCCAATGATGGTAACTCCATTGTGTGAAATCACTTCATTGTCCTGCGATAACTCACAATTGCCCCCGGTAGAAGAAGCAAGGTCCACAACCACCGAGCCCGGACGCATGTTTTCAACCGTTTCGCGAGTAACCAGGGTCGGTGCTTTCCTGCCCCTTACCTGTGCTGTAGTGATGATAATGTCTGATTTTTCTGCTCTGGCTTTTAC
>JALQTV010000391.1 GCA_023268675.1 Saprospiraceae bacterium
ACTCATGCGTTCCAATAAAAAGCGTGCCCTGTGCATCGCCACAACCGTCTTGCCGGTTCCTGCACTTCCGGTGACCTTCATGGAGCCTTTGAAATCTCCATAAGCCAGTAGCTTTTGGCTGGGGTGCAAGTAGAAGCGAAACACGCTGATGTCTTCGTTCATGGCTTCGAGCAAGGAAGTGTCTTCACTGATGACAAATAATCCCGGCTGTATTTTGATTTGCTCCAACACATCCTCAGGACGGCTTTCTATCTCCTGCTTTATCTGTGCAAGCAATACTTTAGGATCTATGCTCTGATCAAAAAGTACCTGTAGGTTTTCGATGGCATCTTCCGGCAGGAAATCCCACAATACCATAAAGTCATCTTCGGTTTTGATATGCCTGACGGACTCTATCCATTCCCCGGGTACTCCGTAAACGAGCAGATCTTCCTCAGGAAGGTCCTCAAATGGCCCCTTTTCGGTCGTCTCGTAATTTCGGGAGATTTTCTCCATAAACTCTTCCACTGCACCGCTGTATATTTGAATGGCTCCGGTTGTTACGTTTCTGTCTATGCGCTTGTTCCGTGCCCAATCGTTGGTTTTGTCATGCTGACCGCCGGTGTGCAGCAAGAAATAGGTATCGTCGAACTTGGCCATGATGATGCGCCAGGCATTGTTGGCCCGAATGGAGAAGATATTGTCCCCGGTAAAGGTCAGCTTTTCAAAGTTGCTACCAGGATTTTCGGGATTTTGCTGCCAAAGTTCTACCGCTTTATCAACTAATTCTTGTTCCGGCTTTTTGAGATCCCGGTAAATTTTCCTGAAGCGCTGGGTATAGGCAACATTGAAATGCATAAAGAAAATTTTCGATTGTTTACATTTTCTTAAATATACAGCAATCTTTCAAAATATTAAAGCCGGCGATCTGCGCTTTTTTTTCGAAAATCTGTGTATTTACCTATCTTGAACCCGGATCGAGTTGATCTCAAAACAACAAAACCAACACGCATGAGACTTTTGCTTTTTATTGCAGTGATTAGCCTGGGCTCTTGTTCCAGCTTACCCCAAAAATATGTTGACAGCAAAGCGCCCTGGGAGGCTGAGGTAGATCAGTTGCTGGCCAGAGACCAGACAGAATCTTACCCGGATGATGCCATCCTGTTTGTGGGGAGTTCCAGTATCCGACTCTGGAAAACAATTACAGAAGACATGGCACCCTATGTACCCATTCAGCGCGGATACGGTGGGGCACGCTTTTCTGACCTGATTCACTTTACCGATAGGATTGTTTCCCCGCACAAGGTACAGGCGGTGGCCTGTTTTGTGGCCAATGATATTGCCGGGGACACCCAAAGAGATGTAGCTCCGAAGGAGGTGCTCAGGTTGTTTAAATATTTTGTCAAACAGGTAAGAGCCATACACCCGGATGTGCCGATTTTCCAGATTGCAATCACCCCTACCCCAAGTCGCTGGAAAGTGTATGATCAAACAGCGGAGGCCAACAGGCTGATGGCTGAATATTGTGCCAAAACACCCAATCTTTTCTTTATTGATACTACTGATGCCTACCTGACAGCAGAGGGACAACCCCGGCCCGAACTTTTTTTAGGGGACATGCTGCACCAAAACAGAGCGGGCTATGATTTATGGAAAGAACTGATTAAAAAGTCTCTGGATACACATCTGGCCAGATAATAAAAACGAACGAAGCCTGGACGACCGATTACCAGGCTTCGTTCTTATAGGTTTTTACATTTGTTTCTACCATATACCCTCTTTGACCATCTACTACCACCTTGTAATAGCCTCCACCATAGCCTAATACTTCGATTTCCATGCCTTTCGGTACAATCTTTTCCACCGTACTTTGATCCGGTAAAGACAGAAAAGCAGCTTGCCTGACCACAACAGAGTTGCGGGGCAATTCGTAATCTCGGATTTGAGCTTCTTCGACAGGTGGATAAACAATAGGGGCGTGAGAAGCCGTTTTATTTGCAGAGCTTTCTTTTCTTAATTCAGGCTTTGACAACGAATTTGAGGAAGAAGAGGACCCTGCATCCGGACAATTGCCGGGAGCCCCATAAGGAATCAAACCTTGTAATAAATCCTGATCCGTATTGCTCAGCGGGTGAAATAAGTCCTTAATAAAACTTGTATTGAGCTGCCCCTGTCGGGAAAAAGGCTTCCAGGTAAGGCTTTTGTAACCGCTTTCTGCAGCCCAAAATTCCCAAAATGCCTTCAGGATATTGTTGTCGCTCAAAGGTCCGGGGTTGGACAAATTCCCGGTAAGCGGATCAAAACCCCGGTCATCTGTTTCTACAATATAGAGATCTACCAAGGCATTGTTGGCATGTTTGAAAGGTCGTATTCTAAGCTCGGGGCATACCCGCAACAATTCATATACTGTCATGTCATTAGAGCGGCAAAGATTTCGGATATCGTCCAGCTCTTTTTCTCCCAGTTGAAACTCCCCATCTATTTCCTGACCGGAAAAGCCCAGGTAGCCATCCGTGAAAACGAACAGCCGATTGTGGTATTG
>JALQTV010000392.1 GCA_023268675.1 Saprospiraceae bacterium
GATGGTTTGACTCCTTACAGTGGCCAGATTCCTGCCATTGACCTGTTGAAGCATTCAAGAAGAGTGAACCTATACCTTCAGGGTAGAAGACTTTCTGATCACTACCGTTTCAACGATCCTTCCCCATACTGGTTGGCAGGTCGTCCGACGGTTACTAATCCGGGAGCTTTCTTCCCGATTACGATCTCAGAGATCCAGTCTAATCCAAATGTAAACTAATCAGGTACTTACCTGAATAGTCAGACATCAAGGAGCGGGAGCCTTCCACAGGGAAGGCTCCCGTTTCCTTTTTTAGATAGGCCCCGATATTACCTGCTTCCGGAAAGTTCCCGTATTTTTAGTTTTTAATCTTGCTTTTGTATGGATCTTGCCGGGCTATTTTATAAAGAACTGAGGAAAATCATTTTCCAATTTGATGAATCAGAGGATCAGGCGCTCAAAGCATTGTACCAATTTTTTCAGGCTTACCTGCATGAGATTACCAGTCGGGAAAAAATAGCTTTCACGACGATATTTGCCAGGATTCGTTACGCAGCAGAGGTTTATTCTTTCCCTGATGCGCTATATCGGTCTTTTCAGGTTTACAGACGCACAGGCCACCCGTCCTTTCCCCATAGTTTTTACGATCCCTTCGACCTGCTGGTGTTGGGAAGCAATCTGCTTTACCGGAGCATTCAGTTGGTATATGAAGCTCCACAGGATGATTTTCTCGAGACTTTTTTCAGCAAGCATCCTATTCCTCCTATTCAGCTGCCTCCGGATGATGCGGAAAATACCAGCTACAGGGTACTGTTGACGGGAATTGATGCACACACCTCCCTTCTGCAAGGACTTATAGATGACGATACCGGAGCCGAAGTAAGCATTAAGTACAATGTTCCCGGAAAAAATGACCTTTTTAATCCTGCTATCAAACTTTTGCAGGAACACCTCACTTTTCCGGTGCAGGTTTACCTTCATGGGGTGCATCGCGAGGAGACCAATATCCTTGTTCCGGAAGTGATTGTTCTTGAGCCGGATTACTTGATTGACGTTTCAGTAATTGCTTCTTGCTTTCGCAGCTCAGGCGTGTCGCTGCCCGGTTACCTGCTCAAAAAATACCTGCCTTACAAAATGACCCTGCCCCTGTTGCAGGGAAACATTGCCAACTACTTCCTCGACGAACTGATAAAGGCACCCGAAAACACCTTTGCACAACTCCTTCCGGGAATTTTCAGGCTTTTTCCGCTGGAACTGGCACTATTGACAGACCAGGAAGTCAAAACCCTCATAGCCAAAAGTGACATGCACTTCCAGCACCTGCGCAAAGTAATCGAGGTAGATTTTCCACGTTTGCAGGTGCATCCTGCGAATTGCATCATAGAACCCAGCTTTTTTTCTGCAACTTACGGCATTCAGGGGCGTTTGGATTTGCTTTACCTGGATCCACTGGATACTGAAAGAAGGGTAATCATAGAATTGAAAAGCGGAAGACAATACAATGCAAGCATTTACGGAATCAACCAGGATCATCTCATCCAGACGCTATTGTACGATTTGTTGATTCAGGCAGTTTATGGCAAGGACCAGCAGGCAGAAAACTATATCCTGTATTCTGCTCTGGAGACACAGCAATTGTACAAGGCACCCAGGTTGTCTGCCCAACAGTACGATGCCCTGCAGGTGCGCAACCGCCTGATAGCGTTGGAATTTGCCCTGGCCGCCCTTGGGACTGATCCCAATGAAACACTACTGGAGGCAGGCAACCACTTTTTCAACAAATGGCGTACAGAAAAATTCCCTGCTTTTGCAGGCTTCGAACGGGAAAACCTGTTGAACTTTGAAAAGACCTATGAGGGGATGACGACCCTGTTGAAGAAGTATTTTATCGCCTTTTCCGGTTTTATCGCGAGAGAGCAGATTCTTGCCAAAAAGGGATTGGAAGGAATAGATCAGGCAAGAGGACAGGCCGCACTCTGGCTGAATTTCCCCTCTGACAAAGAAGCAGCCTTCATGATTTTTCAACGATTGAAGTTGCAGCCTGAAGCGGGAAAAGAGGATGCACAGATCCTGCATTTTCAGCGGAGTCCTCAGACGAGCAAACTTGCCAATTTCCGAATAGGAGACATCGCCATTTTATATCCCTCCGTCGAGGATGGCCAGAAAATTGAGGCTTCACAGGTTTTCAAGTGTACGGTAGCTGCCGTAGAACCCGAAAGGGTCACGGTGCGGCTGAGATATCCTCAGGCAGATTTGAGTAAGTATGAGTATTGGAGTCTGGAACCGGATATGATCGACTCAAGCTTTCTTTCGCTTAGTCGTGGACTCTTTGAATTTGCTAATGCTGCTCCTCACTTTCAGCAATTGATCATGGGGGAGATCCCTCCTGAAAAGGGGACGGCTAACGCCAAAAAACTGATTCCCACGGAAATACCCGGCAGACAGGCAATGGTCCTGGAAAAAGCCCTGCAGGCAAAAGATTACTTTTTGTTGTGGGGACCGCCGGGAACAGGAAAGACCAGTGTCTTTCTTCGCCAGCTGG
>JALQTV010000393.1 GCA_023268675.1 Saprospiraceae bacterium
TGGAAAAGAATGGATCCCTGGACCTATAAAGACTCAGAGTCAGAACTCGAAATACCTTTGGAAGTACGCCGCGAAAGCCTCAAAGGATTGATGCGTGCCAGTGAGCGCTACCAAGGTCTGAGAGACCACTACCTGCTCGAAGTGCTGGATAAATTGTCCGGAGAAACAGACCTGGTTTTCCATGATGATGACCGGGAAATAGAACGCATCTTGGAAGAAAACAAAAAGAAAGGCTATCTCGACAGATTGGTAAAGGATGGGATCATTTCCACAAACCTTGCGAAAGCCTATCGAAGTGTGATGAAAAGCCCCCACTTCGAACAGCTAAAAAGCAGCTGGGAAGTCCTGCAAAAGGTAACAGACGAACAATTCAAACAGCCTGTTAGCATGAAGGTCTTTGCCTATAACAAGGAAATGGAAAAAGATACCGTGATGAGCCCATTGGACTCTATCAAATACCACCGTATGTTCCTTCAAACGGGTATTCTTGCAGTAGATCCCGTCACAGGACAGGTAAAAGTATGGGTAGGCGGCATCAACCACAAATACTTCCAGTTTGACCACATCAAAATCAACAGACAGGTAGGATCAACCTTTAAGCCCTTCGTCTATGCCACTGCCATAGCACAACAAGGGTTCTCTCCCTGTTACCAGGTATACGATCTTCCTGTAACCATTGCACCCGGTGACGGCAACTTTGGCCTGCTCGAACCCTGGACTCCACGCAACTCAGACGGAGAATATACCGGGGCACTTCTGACGCTGAAAGAGGGCTTAAAACAATCCAAAAATACTGTTTCTGTGCACCTGATGAAAGAACTCGGGGATACAGACCCTGTCAGAGATCTGGTAAACCAAATGGGGATAGACAAAAACGAAACCTACACCAATGGCAGACTGAGACTGCCACGGGTTCCTTCCATTTGTCTGGGAGCTACCGATCTGTCCGTCATGGAAATGACCGGCGCCTATACTACCTTCGCCAACAACGGAATTTACAATAAGCCCACTTTCATCACACGAATAGAAGACAAAAACGGGCGGATTATTTACGAAGAATTGCCGGAAGAACGGGTAGCACTTGACCCCGGCGCCAATTATGTCATGGTAGATATGTTGAAATACGCCGGAACTGCCCTGGGTGTCCTCAAAAGTGAAGTGGGAGGGAAAACAGGTACCACAAACGAATATGTTGATGGCTGGTTCATGGGCATTACTCCGGGTCTGGTTGTAGGAACCTGGGTAGGCGGAGAAGACCGTTGGATCCGCTTCCGTTCCCTTAATTATGGTCAGGGAGCCTTCATGGCAAAGCCGTTCTTCCGTGAGTTTGTCAAGCGATTGGAAAATACCCCCGGTATCGATTACGATCCAACCCTCAAATTCCACGTACCCCCCGGAGACATTGGCATTGAACTGGATTGTGGCGAATACGAAGAAGGGGAACTGTTTGAAGAGTTTGAAGACCTGGAATTCGAAGGTGGTTTTTCCAACTGATAAACCGATTCCGGGAACCTGGTTTATTGAAATCGTCGAAGTACATTTGTTATGCATCACCACAAACCTGAGACCTTACCTTTCCGGCTGTATTTGTTGGCCGGATTGCCAATATTGATGAGTGCGTTCTTGCTGCCGTCCTGTCTGCCGCCTGAACCTGCTGCCACGCAAATCAATATTTCTCTCGAAGATCCGATACAACGTCAGATCATGGATTTGCAGGACAGACAGCAAAAAGACAGCCTGTATCTCTTGCTCCACGCTGCCGTTCCGGAACACCGATACCTGGCTGCCAGAGCCTTCGCCTCAATACAAGCTCCCGAAAGCCTCGATAGTCTGGCTCCCCTTTTGGCAGATCCCGTACCTGAGATAAGGGCCATGAGTGCCTTCGCCATAGGTCAGCTCGGCAAAACAGAAGCCATTCCCTACCTCAGTGAGGCCTTCAACAGGGGCGACACAGAAGGCAAAGACGGATACTTCAACCGTGCCATTCTGGAAGCGGTGGGCAAATGCGGCGGCGAAAAAGAGCTTGCGCTCCTCAGCAGTATCCGTACCTATCAGGCGACAGATACCCTACTTCTCGAAGGACAAGCATTGGGAATCTACAGGCTTGCGCTAAAATCTGTCACTTCACCCGAAGGTACCGCCAGGATGCTCGAGTTGGCAACAAGCCCAGTCAATCCACCCGTTGCCAGACTGATTGCGGCACATTATCTTGCAAGAGTGCCTGAACTCTCGTTGGATGGCAAGGCAGGTTCTTTGCGAGAAGCACTTTCTACGGAAACAGACCCTGATATTGCCATGGCCCTCGTTAGTGGATTGGCTAAAACAAAAAGCCCTGATGCACTGGCCGAGCTGTCCCGTCTTTTTGATGCAACAAATGACCATCGCATAAAAACAAACATCATTACCGCACTGGGCAATTTTGACTATGCACAAACCAAAGAACTTGTATTTACTGCCTTACGGGATGACCACTGGGCTGTAAGAGAACGGGCCACAAATTATCTCCT
>JALQTV010000394.1 GCA_023268675.1 Saprospiraceae bacterium
TGCCGTCTTTACCGGGCTGCCCCAACTGACAGCGTTTCAGTTTGCTGTCAGTGCCGTAGATGCGGCAGGGAATGAATCGTTGAAAACTTCTGTCAAGGCAACTTCCGGCGAAGAACAAAGCCCGGATACTACCCCTCCTACCGATCCCTCTAATTTGAAAGCATCCGTTGGTGCATATTCTGCATTGTTTTCCTGGGATGCTTCGGTTGATGACAGGCAGTTGAGTGGTTACGTGGTTCAGGTGGATGGTATTTTTTACGATTCTTTGCCTGCGGGACAAACCTCTTTGCTTATCGGAGGCTTGACAGCACAAACTCCTTATACTCTAGGTGTTTATGCTTTTGACAAGGCTGGCAACAATTCAGCTACAGCTGAAATTGACATTACCACAGACGAAGAAATCGATACGGGAGAACCCGGATTGGTGGCACATTATCCATTTGAAGGCAATGCAGAGGATGCCACACCTTATGCCAATCACGGGATAGCCGGTGGAGATGTGACTTATATTGCTGCTGATCACGGCGGATCCAGCACTATGGCTGTCAAATTTGACGGCGACAGGGATTCTATCCTGGCACCCAATGCCGTTCAATTGATTTCTGATTATACTTCTGTCGCTTTCTGGATAAGGGTAGATGAGCAGAACCTACAGGATGCGGAAGCTTATGTCCTGGACTTTGGTCACTGGGATCAACGCTGGAAAATATCGCTTCCACAACACCTTAAAATTGTTTGGACAACCAATAGCAACAACACCCAGTTTCCTGTATTCATCTCGGATATGGACTCCGGAGACGGCAACGAGATGGTCAAAGGTTTTTGGTGGCATGTAGTGATGACCCATGATGGCGACGATGACAAAATCTATGTCAATGGTCAGTTGGCCAATACAAAACCTGCTGCGGGCAAACTGAACAATACCGCCAGACCGCTGGGAATGGGGGGCAACCCGATTGAAGGTGGCCAGTACTTTAACGGTGCGTTGGATGAACTGAAAATCTACAACAAAGCACTTACCGCAAGTGAAGTAGAAAATCTTTACAATTCCGGAATCACAGGGCTGAACGACCTTTCTCAGGATGCTTTACAAGGATTGGTAGAGGCAGTTTATCCTATTCCGGCAGAGGAAGAACTGTTTGTGAAGCACAATTTCGACCTCAAAACAGCGCTCACCCTGAGAGTATTCGATTTGCAGGGGCGCCAAATAGATCAGTTGCGGTACAACAAAAATGAGTTGCCTGCGGGACTGATTCGCCTTAAAACCACTGACTATCAACAGGGAATGTTTTTCCTCAACTTTGTCGCTGATGGACAAAGCTTGGGTAGTGTCAGATTTGTAAAAAAATAATTATTTAATTGCCTATCCGGGGTGTGTTTATTATTGAGGCATACCCCGGTTTTTATTTGTTTCGCTGATGAATATTCAGGAAAAACAGCTGCTGGCCGGTAGGTTTCCTCAAAATCCCATTATTCAGACACGCGATATTCAACCTTCTATGCCTGACATGATCGTTGAATGCGTGCTGAACCCGGGGGTTTTTTATTTTGATGACAAAACCTGGCTCATTATTCGGGTGGCAGAACGTCCTGCCCAGCGCGAAGGTTTTGTTTCCTTTCCCGTGATGAACGGCGATGGGAAACCTCATATCGTAGAGTTCAGAAAAGATGATCCGGAGTTGGATCTTTCCGATCCCCGCATGGTCAAATACAAAGGTACCACTTACCTCTCTACCCTCTCTCATCTTCGACTGGTTTGCAGCGATGATGGCATTCACTTTTATGAACCTGAAGATTTTCCAACCAAAATATTCGGGAATAGCCCCCTGGAAACTTTCGGCATAGAAGATTGTAGGGTAAGTAAGATCGGGGATACTTTTTGCCTCACTTTTACACAGGTGAGCGAACATGGGGTTGGTGTAGGGATGATGCGAACCAAGGACTGGATTAATTTTCAGCATGATGGTATGATTTTACCTCCACACAACAAGGACTGCGCTATTTTTGAGGAATCTGTCAAGGGCAAATATTTTTGTTTCCACCGTCCTTCCGGATTGGATCTGGGAGGCAATTATATCTGGTTGGCATCTTCTAAAGACCTGCTCCATTGGGGAGACCATACCTGCATTTTGCACACCCGGCCCGGTAAATGGGATGAAGCCCGCGTAGGAGCCGGAGCTGCTCCGATAAAAACATCCAAAGGATGGCTGGAGATTTACCACGGTGCCGATTTCAATCACAGATACTGCCTGGGAGCCATATTGCTGGATCTCGATGATCCGTCAAAAGTACTCGCACGTTCTGATGAGCCCTTGCTGGAGCCCCTGGAAGATTACGAGAAAACCGGCTTTTTTGGCAATGTGGTTTTTACCAATGGGCATCTGGTAAATGGGGACGAAATAATTCTGTATTATGGAGCTTCGGATGAAGTAATCTGTGGAGCTACCTTCTCTATCAAAGAAATTCTCGATACCCTCACCTAAAATCTATGTACTGTGTGG
>JALQTV010000395.1 GCA_023268675.1 Saprospiraceae bacterium
GATCAATGACCAAACCCTGCCCAATCCCCTGGAATTGACGCGCAATTATGTCAACTTTATACCGATGGCAATGTTCCGGTACAACTTCAGCAAGCAGACCAATATGCGACTGTTTTATCGGACGAGTACCCAAACACCCCGGGTAGATCAGTTGCAGGATGTGCTCAACAACAGCAATCCACTGCAATTGTCCATTGGGAATCCCAACCTGGATCAGTCCTATCAGCACAGTCTGTTTTTGAGGTATTCGGCCACCAATACAGAAAAATCCAACGTGTTTTATTTTATGCTCGGTGGATCATTTACTCAGAACAATATCTCGAACGCCATTTACACCACCGATAGCGACAACCCAATTTTCCAGACCTTGGATGTAGGACCTGGCACTCAGTTGACACAGCCTGTGAACCTAGACGGAGCATATAATTTGAGGTCATTTCTGACTTACGGAGTTCCGCTCAGCCCGATCAAGTCGAATCTTAATTTCAATCTGAGTGGTACCTTTGTGCGTACTCCGGGTTTGATCAATGAGCTTAAAAACTATTCTCAAAGTTCAAATATGGGACTGGGGCTGGTGTTGAGTTCCAATGTCAGCGAAAAAGTGGATTTCACCCTCTCTTCTCAGACCAATTACAACCTGGTGAGCAATTCCATACAAACCAACGCCAACAACAACTTCCTCAGCCAACTGGCCAGCTTGCGTCTCAATCTGATTATCGGAAAAGGTTTTGTGGTACGGTCTGATATCAATTACCAGTACTTTGATGGTTTGTCTGAAGACATTGATCCCGATTTCTTCCTTTGGAATGCTTCTGTCGGCAAAAAAATCTTCAAAAACCAACGCGGGGAGCTGTCTTTGTCTGTCTTTGACTTGTTGAAACAAAACAACAGCATCAGCCGGGTAGTAACAGAAATCTACATAGAAGACAAGACTGTCAATACCCTCCAGCGATATGGCCAATTGACTTTCACTTACAACCTGCGCAACTTTGGAAAAGGCCTTAACGAGCGGGCTTCCAGAGATCGCAGACCTGAATGGATGCGTTGGAATGAGCAACAATCCACTTCGGCCCCCAAGACAGAAAACAAAGAAGGAGCACCTAAGACCGAAGAAAATACAACTAGCACTGCACCAGTTCAACCGGGAATGGGTCAGGGGCCGGGTAGCCGTATGGCCGAGCAAACAGCGGCACTGGTGGAAAAACTGGGATTGGATGCAGCTCAGGAAGCAGCGTTCAAGGAAATTCAGGAAAAGTTCATGAGCCGGATGTCAGAACTTCGCAGTAGCAGTGGGGGGGACTTTTCCGCTATGCGGGAAAAAATGCAGGGCCTCAGGAGCGAGCAGGAAGAAGCTTTGAAAAAAGTGTTGACTACGGAGCAATTTGAGGCTTACAAAAAGTACCAGGAAGAAAGCAGGGCGCAGTGGCGCAGGAATTGAAAATAAACTAGAAAAATTTGGTGCGGGAAGCTAATTTTAGGGAAATTTTCTCCCTAACCAAATTGGCCCGCTATGGAATCTATCAGCGCTTTCGAAATTATTAAAGTAGGCATAGGCCCGTCCAGTTCTCATACCATGGGCCCATGGAATGCAGCGGCGATGTTCCTCGACTTGATCAGGGAACATCGTCGTTTGTCTGAAGTGGTAGAGGTAAAAGTATATCTGTATGGTTCTCTGGCGCTGACAGGCGTTGGTCACGGCACGGATGTGGCTGTGATGATGGGACTTTGCGGAGAAGACTTTACAAGCATAGATACAGCTACCATTCCCGGACGAGTAGCGCAAATAAAAACGGAGGGATTGCTTTTATTGGGAGGAGAGTACCTCGTTCCCTTTCCCTATGAGACAGCCATCGTTTTTGAAAAATCTATTTTCCTTCCTTTCCATGCCAATGGGATGACTTTCGAGGCTGTGATGGAAGATGGCAGCAAGCTTTCGGAAACTTATTATTCCATAGGTGGTGGTTTTGTCACCCTGGAAAATCATCGGGTGGCAGAAAACGCTGACCGCATCGTCACACCTTATCCTTGCCATACAGCTTCTGCCATAGCGGATTGTTGTGAGCGGATGGATAAGTCGGTATATGAACTGGTTTTGTTGAATGAACAAGCCTGGAGAAGTATCCCTGAAATTCGCAACCATGCCTTGTATATCTGGCAGGAAATCAAGGATTGTATCTATCGCGGCACACACAGCAGGGGTATTTTGCCGGGAGGATTGCGCGTAAAACGCCGGGCGGCAGAATTGAATGAGCGACTGCTGGGCACAAGCGAGTATGCAGGACAGCAAGCCTGGATGGAGCTTATCAAACAAACAGACAGGAATTTTAAAAACATCAATAAGTGGGTCAGCTGTTTTGCGCTGGCAGTCAACGAAGAAAATGCCTCTTTTGGAAGGGTGATCACCGCTCCTACCAACGGAGCATCGGGTGTGATTCCGGCTGTTTTGATGTATGGCTATTGTTTTGAAGACTTTGACGAGGATCAGATTGTGAAATTT
>JALQTV010000396.1 GCA_023268675.1 Saprospiraceae bacterium
ATTTCATAAACGGATAACCGGTTGCTTCCGGTGCTGGATTACCAAAAGCATTCAACCCATAGTCCTCATCACATTCCAGATAAGCTGTGAAGTGTGGCAGGGTGAGATTGCTGATGGATGGTGCCGAAAAATATATCCTCTGGGTACAGGTATAAACCCCGGGTTCAAATTCGGCTTTGTTGCCAGAATTGTCTGTAGCACTAAAACTACGCTCTATATACAACTCGCCGCAATCGCCATTTTGTTTGACTTCATCACTCACACATATCCTCACCGGGCCACAATTGTCGCTTACTTCCGGGAAGCCTGTCGGCAAAATACGTGCTGCAAGTTTGTCACTGATCATCGCATCCTTCTTAAGGATACCTCCACTAAGGCCGTTCCATACCGGATTGGCATAAAATCCATCCAAAGTATAGCACCTCTCCTCTGTGGCAGCAATCAACAGTTTGTTGATATCATCGCAGTATAAGGGTTCAACAGGCACTTGTACTACAGACTCATAAGGACTCCAACTTGCCAAATCATTGCCCCAATCATCCACAGATGGATTCCAGTACTCCAATATCTCGTCTGACTGGGTGTATGCGCCGTCTCGACTGACCAATACTGTGAAATCAGCAGACACAAATGCCTCCCGGGAAGTGACCACAAGTGTGTATTCTTTCCCCTCCAGCAAAGGAAGAGAAAGTCTCTGAACCGGATTCTCTGATACCAGGGTCCAGTTATTGTTGTTGGCAAACAAATTATTGGCATTGCCAAGACCACTGAATGGATCGTCACTACCCAAAACGGACTCTCCAAATGCAACGATATTTCGGCATGGATCCACCTTGTGGAACCAACCATCTCCTATGCCTTCGGAATCATTTGATCGCGGATAGGCACCATCCTGCTGGAACAGCGCAATCCTCCCGTCAAAATCTGCCAACAGATTGATCGTATATTTTCCATTTTCCGCAGGGCGGAAAGTCCAGGTATCATAGTAATGCACCTCAGAAGGGTTCACATATTCAGGGAAATACGGCGGCGTAGGTTCTGACGGTATCTCACTGATGCCACCAGGCCAGGTGGACTGATAACAAGAAAACACCTGGGGATAAAAATCTCTTCCTGTTTCCAACGAACCCGTCCATACATTGTACGCTACCGGAACCTGAGCCGTGTAGGTATCTTCCAAACAAGACAATACCGGGCGTGTCTTGTCTTCTACTGTGACCAGGCCACGACAGCTGCTGAAATTAGCTACCAGATTACTTGAAGAGGCAAAAGACAGGTTGCTGATCTCTGCAGCACCTATTTTGTCTTTCGCACCGGCAATATCCAACACCAATAACCAGCCTGCTTTTACTTCCTCCTGGATAGAGCGGGTACCAATGATTGCCTCCGGAATCAAATCTATGGCATTACCTGTTTCATCCAACAGATATGCTGCAACCATAGACTTATCGGCGAAAGAAAGGTCCAACGTAAGCATCCCATCTTCCGGAATCTTCACCGCAGTGAACACTTCTTCGGAGCCCATCCCTTTGGTAAGGCTAAGCCGTTTTTTATCGCTTGAAAAACTAAGCTTGTCATTGGTGCCACTGGTCAGGGAATGCCAGTTTACCTGGCCAAACTCTCCATAAAAGTCCTTGGCCGAAGCATTGGGTTTCAATTCAATCAGATATTCATAAGTTCCGGGGCCATCTATGATCGCGCCGTTTGACAAATCGCTGTCGTTGACATACACTGAAAAATCGTTGTTGTCCAGACAACCAAAATCTCCATTCAGGACCATGGTTGCCAACAACTCCAATTGGCAATTTTCATCAAGATTGATATACACCTGATCAGAACAAGCCAGGTTATCCGGCTCCGGCATCACCCGAACCACTTCGACTTCAACAGTCTGTTTTATGGCATTGCCTGCATCATCTGTAGCCGTCAGGGTAATTTCGTATTTACCTGGGTCTCCGATAAAGGTATAGGCCTGATTACCCGGGCTGATGGCGACCATTCCTGTACCATCCCCTTCGGTAGTGGTGACTGTGGCTGTCGGATAGATTTTACCATCACAGGCATCCATGGCACAGGCCTGGAAAACCTGAACCCCGCTTGGATCGCCGCAGGATTCAACCATGATTTCCATTTTTGCCGAAGGCAGGATCAACCATTCAGGTGCCTCGGTATCTACACCGTCAATCATAAGGAAGTTTACAATGGTGGAATCTGCCCTTAGGTAACAATCAGAACCATGATCGGTAACCTTGAAACTATATACCCCAGGGCCTGCTCCTTCAAATCGGTACCTACCCGCCGGCACATTGCTGTAATCAAAGGGTTTTAACGGATAGGGCCCGGACAATAACTCAAGAGTATAAGAACCTTCGCAGGTAGCTCCATCTCCAACAAGCAGTTCGAAGGCACCATCAGGGTCAAAACCCGGACTTATTTCTCTGCAACTTGGCGGGAAGACCCCTCCTAAAATGGCTGTAAAGGGATC
>JALQTV010000397.1 GCA_023268675.1 Saprospiraceae bacterium
CAAGGAACAACAGCCCCAGTCGCATATTGAGTTCGCTCAACACCCTGACTCCTTTATCCAGCCCCAGTACCACCGATGCCGTCGCTCCCAATGTAATCAAAGTGATCAAAACAACCTGCATAGCCACGGTATCCGGCGTATTAAACAGATGATGCAAACCCGCTGAAACTTGTTGTACTCCAAAACCCAGAGAAGTTGCCAATCCAAATAAGGTCGCCACCACGGCAATCACATCGATCACATGCCCGGTTATGCCATAGATTCTGTCTCCCAATAGCGGATAAAATACCGAGCGAATCGTAAGAGGCAAGTGCATATTGAATGTAAAAAAGGCCAACGCCAGGCCAACTATAGCATAAATTGCCCAGGCGTGCAGGCCATAATGCAGAAAGGTAAATTTAAAAGCATTCCGGGCCGCCTCGATCTGATCAAGCGGAGACAATGGAGGATTGGAAAAGTGCATAATGGGTTCCGCTACGCTGAAAAAAAGCAAGCCTATTCCCATCCCGGCAGAAAAAAGCATGGCAAACCAGGCAAACAAGCTGAAATCCGGACTGGCTTCCGGTCCACCCAGTCGAATGTTGCCAAATTTACTTACTGCCAGATAAATCCCAAACGCCACAAAAAAATTGACCGCAAAAACAAACAACCAGCCGGCATTGGTGGTCATACCACCCGAAAGCGAAGCAAAAACAGCCTCCATTGGCTTGCCTATGAACAAGGTCAAGCCAATGAAGAGCAAAATGATCAGGGAAGACGGATAAAAAACGGGAGCATGAATATCGAAATATTGCTTGAATCGTTTTGACATATAATGTTTTTTGTAATCCGGAAGAGTAGCATTGCTGCCCCGATAAAATAGTTACTGCACCAACCAGACAGGTGAATTCTGAGTGTCTCCACCTATTCTGGAAGCAGCTGCGTCGTAGTTGGTTTTGTTTAAACTCTTTTCTTCTCCCGGATAAGGAAAACGCAACGGCAACTGATCGCTGTTGACATTTTCACAAGTAGGATAAAGGAATGGAATGGCATCCCAGTCGAAATCAGACTCGTACAACCAGCGGCGCACTTCGAAGTAAGGTTCCAGACCGGTAAAGAAAAGTGCCAGCCATTTCTGCTCGCGGATCTGATTCAGCGAAGCATCGTAAGCCACGCCGGAATTGTTGTAATAATCTTCGAAGTCCACATATCCAAATACCTCGTAATTGACATTATAATACTCCATAGAGGCCTCGATACCACTTTTGTAGTAAGCTTCCGGATCTCCGTTGATGAGGCCCTTGAAAGCAGCCTCCGCAAGAATAAACTGTTGCTCGGAGAAAGTCATCAGCAAGCCCTCCGCATGGTCGCTTTGTACCGGATGCCCCGGATAGTCAAAATACGCCAATCCCAGGCGAGAGCCGGATTTTTCGCAGGCATCTGTATTTTCTGAGCCATTCACCGCTCCATCGAAAGTAGGTGCATTAAAATCCAGGTTGTCCGGACGTGCAAAAGCCATCAGGCGAGGATCATTGTATTGTTTCATCACTCCTATCGAGCGATCGCTCATGGCTACTGCATCAAAATCCCCCGTTTTGAGTGGGATCAGGGGAAATTCATTGGGGAAACTTGCCAGGTAAGCAAGGGCAGCGCCATCCTCATTGGATGCCATCAGGTCATTGGTATTGACGATCTGATTGAATGCTGCAGATACGTCCGTTTTGTTGGAAGCGTGCATCAGCAAGCGCAGGCGCAGTGCATTGGCCAGTTTTTTCCATTGGGCAACGTCTCCGTCGTAAATGATGTCTCCCGAAACAGCCCCACCTGTTCCCAAAAGGCTGTAAGCAGCAGCCAACTCGTCCAATACTCCTCCCGCACCGGTAAGAATGTCCTGCTGGCTGTCATAAACGGGAGTATAATTACCTGAAGTTACCCCTTCAATCGCTTCTGAGTAAGGAACATCTCCATAAGCTGCTGTCAGCACGGAAAAACTCCAGGCCTTCATCACTTTGGCGATGCCTTCCATGTTGGCATTGCCCGCAGCAGCTGCGGTGCGCTCAGCCTCAGAGAGGTTGGCAATACTGGTATAAAAAGCATCCCAAACTGTGGGGAAAGCATTCCAGGAATAAATATCGACCTCTGTACGCAGGGTTTTAGCAGTTAGCTGTGCTGCATTGTTGCCAATCAAAAAACCTTCTGTCACAGAAGCATTCATCGCACTTCTCATCGCGGAAGTAAGCAATACACCCGCCGAAACGGCTTCCGGCTGGTTGGGGTTGATGTTCAGATCCTCCAGATTGTCACTACAGGAGAAAGGAACCAAAAGAAAAATAGATAATATAAAAGAAGCTATGTTTCGCATAATTGAAATTTGAGATTTGAAATTCTGTTGCTGTATTTTTCTGTGTGCTTAGAAAGAAACATTCAATGCCAAACCCAGACTTCTGGTCGAAGGCAATTGTGTACTTTCAAAGCCATTGACAAACAGGCCGTTTCGGATAGA
>JALQTV010000398.1 GCA_023268675.1 Saprospiraceae bacterium
TAAGATCGACATAGCGCTGTCTGTGGCGCTGCTCAGGATCTGTAAAAGCATCGTAAATCTCCTCTTCACCGGTCTGCTCGTTTTTACGGGTTTTTACGATAGGCAGTGGGCGCAAAGATTTGCCCAATACTTTCAATTCCTTAACGTGTATGGTTATCTCTCCGGTTTTGGTAAGAAAGACAAAACCGCGTATGCCTATGAAATCCCCTATATCCAACAGCTTTTTGTACACATCATTGTAAAGGGTTTTATCCTCCCCGGGGCAGATTTCATCTCTTGAAACGTAGATTTGAATTCTTCCGGTAGCATCCTGCAACTCTGCGAAAGAAGCCTTGCCCATCACACGATTCATCATTAGGCGGCCTGCAAGAGCCACATCCTGCATTTTTTCAGCTTCCTCTTCCTTGAAATCTTCTTTGATCGTCCGGGCATGAGCATTTACTTCAAATAACTCGGCAGGGAAAGGGTCTATACCCAAATCTCTGATTTTTTCAAGATTATCCCTTCTGATAATTTCCTGTTCGCTTAGATGCATTTTCTGTAGATATCTGGTGTTTTTAATAAACTGTTTGTACGAATTTGGGTTCACAAAACAGCATAAACTCTATTTTGCCTGCAAAAATAAGAAAATCTCCTAAGCGATTATGCTCAAAATTGCCTATGCCCCCATATATAAATACGAATTGCCCCCAGGGCACCGCTTCCCCATGGAAAAATACGAACTTTTGCCCGAGCAGCTGCTCTATGAAGGCACCATAAGAGAAGACAACTTTTTCAGGCCGGAAGTCCTGGATGAAGCTACACTTCTGCTAACGCATACACCTGAGTACTGGCAAAAACTTCAAAATCAAAATCTTAGCGTCAAAGAGATTCGAGCCATAGGTTTCCCCATGTCTCCCCTCCTGATCCAAAGGGGCTTACACATCGCCCAAGGCACCATCCAATGTGCATTGTATGCACTCCGCTACGGTGTTGCCATGAATATTGCCGGGGGAACTCACCACTCTTTTGCCGACCGTGGAGAGGGGTTCTGCATCCTAAACGACATTGCTATTGCTTCGAATTATTTGTTGGCTCATGGCTTCGCCAAAAAAATTTTAATCATAGACCTGGATGTACATCAGGGGAATGGCACTGCAAAAATATTTGAGAGGGAAAAAAGGGTTTTTACTTTCAGCATGCACGGAGAAAAAAACTATCCCCTACGCAAAGAAAAGTCAGACCTGGATATTGGTCTACCCGACAAAACAGACGACCGATCCTATTTGAGCATCCTCGGAGAAAACTTACCGGCTCTCCTCGATCAGGTAGCTCCGGATTTCATTTTTTATTTATCGGGTGTCGATGTGCTGGAAACGGACAAACTGGGAAGGTTAAATTTAAGTATGGCAGGATGCCGCGAAAGAGACAGGCTCGTGATGCAGCTGTGCCATCAAAACCACATCCCACTTGCTATCAGCATGGGGGGTGGCTATTCAGAAAGATTGTCGCACATCATAGAAGCTCATGCCAATACTTTCAGACTCGCACAGGAAATTTATTTTTAGGCAAAAAAAAAGTCGCACCTAAGTGCGACCCCTTCAATTATAATCCCATGAACATATCCTAATTAATGTGGGATAATAAATAAAGCAAAAGCTTTGGTTATCCCGAAAATTGACTTACTTTTGATCTGTTGTTTCTGAAAGAAATAACTGGATCTCATACAATCTGAAATTATAACCCCCTGGACACACACAACTCAAAAATTGGCGGAGCATTGATTCCGCCTTTTTTTTTTGAAAAGTGACCTTCGTCCCGAAATTAATCGGGACGAAATACCACCATCAAGTTATAATCCCATGAACATATTTCTTTGTCAATTCTTGTCAACTTCTTTTGGCTGACTTTCTCTCTTTCCCTTGTCACTAATCACAATACAAATATGAGACATTCTACCCCTCTAAGGAAGTACAAAAAATCATCATTGTGAATTTAATATCAACACAAAAAAAAGTCTAAAAATTGATTTTCAATATTTTATGATTTTATTTTTTGCCCTATTGTGAATATTTTATAATTTTTCTTCCCCAATCATTCCTTCTTTTTTTCCCGTAAGGGAGCAAAAATCAACTGATTTTTTGAATCGTTCAGACGCCAGCCCGAGTTGCCCAAAAAACAAGTCACTCAATTACAGCACTTTAACAAGCTGTTGCAGCATGTGGTATCCTAAGAAGCAGTTCAAGCGCTTTTTGTGCTTTTTTTATCCGGAAAGGGACTCAAAAAAAAAAGCAGCACCTCCCGAATGAACCGAGAAGTGCTGCTTTTGCTTTAGCCACTATCTAAAGTTGACTTATTTATCCCACCAAAGTTTGGTGCTCAATTCATCAGGACCTCCCAACAATTGGAGGGCACTGTTGTAGTTATCTGAGTTAAGATCACGCTCAGAAGTTGGATATCC
>JALQTV010000399.1 GCA_023268675.1 Saprospiraceae bacterium
CTACTCCCCGGGGACTGGCAAACCCTGCCGCTGCAGTAGCCATTTTGGAGAATGTAGCGAAGGGGATGAAAGAAAAATTTGGCAAGCTGGATGTCGCCTGGGGCGATTATTATCGCATCAATTACAATGGCAAAGACCTTCCTGCCAATGGTATGGATGGTTCTTTGGGGGTTTTTCGCGTATTGTGGCCGGGTGGTAGCACCGAGCAAAATATGTTTGCCGGAGGCGGAGATTCGTGGGTAAGTGTCATAGAATTCGGAGACCAGGTAAAAGCAAAGGTATTGCTCAGCTATGGCAATGCTACGCAAAAAGACAGCCCTCACAATGGCGATCAGCTGGAACTTTTTGCGAAAAAAGAACTGCGCGATGCGTGGTTCTACAAGCCTGATGTATTGGCCAACAAAGCTAAAGAAGAGGTTTTGACAGCCGAAGGCTTTACCGAAAAACAATAAAATGACTTTCATGAGATTAACACTCAAACTAACCATACTTGCAGGCTTCCTTTTTTGGGGAGCCTGTACTTCAGATGCAGCCAAAGAAGCTGTTCAAGCAGAGGCTCCCGAACTATCACCTGAATTGCAGGCCCGGGTGGCTTTCATTTCCACCCTGTTTGACAAGGATAAGATTGTAGATAATTTTCTCAACCTGGATCAGCGCATAGAGGTTCGTACGATTGAGGCGGCTCCACAAGCCTCGGTACTGGAATATGCAGATGAGGGATTTGTGCTTCCGGAAACCTTTGTAAGCCGGGATTCTGTCATGAACACTCGTGATTTCATGGACGTCACCCAATCCACGGGGATGTTGGTGTACCATAATGGAAAGATCATTTACGAGGAGTACCAACGGGGTATGACGGATACGACTACTCATATTTCATGGTCAATGGCCAAATCAGTAGTCTCTCTGTTGATGGGCATTGCGATTGACGAAGGACTGATTGAAAGTGAAGCAGATCCGGTGACCAAGTACGTTCCTTTGTTGAAGGGCAGTGCTTATGATGGTGTGACAATCAAGCAGTGTCTGCAAATGAGTTCGGGTGTCAGATTTGATGAAACTTACGGGGATCCAAATTCGGATATTACCCGCTTTTCAAAGAGCCTGGCATTGAATATGCCTTTTGCGGATTTCATTCTTACGTTGGAACGCGAGCGCGAACCGGGCACCTACAACCACTATGTCAGCATGGATACCCAGGTACTGGGAATGGTCATTGACGAGGCCATAGGCGAAAAGACTTTGTCGGATTATCTGAAAGAAAAGATCTGGGATCCGGCAGGCATGGAACATGCTGCCCGCTGGATCGTCGACAGTAAGGGCATGGAGATGGCACTGGGTGGCCTTAATATCACTTTGCGCGATTATGCCAGATTGGGTTTGATTTTTCTCAATAAAGGAGATTACGAAGGCAAAAGAATTGTATCAGAAGCCTGGTTGGAAAAATCGGTCACTCCTGACGCTCCGCATCTTCAACCCGGTGAAAATCCCTTGTCTTCAAGCCTTTTTGGGTATGGCTATCAACTGTGGCTGCCAATCCAGCCCAATGGGGGTGATTTCTTTTTGGCAGGGATTTACAACCAGTACATTTATATCCACCCGGAAAAGAATCTGATGATTGTAAAAACTTCGGCCAACCCTAATTTTACTTCAAAAAGCGATCATTCGAAAGAGAATTATATCGACTTGTTTCAAAGTATAGCCAAGGCCTTCTAAAATTTGGTGTAGGCCTCATTAAAAAGCGGCTGCCCCGAGTATTTGACCGGAGTAGCCGCTTTTTAATTTGTTGTATTTCGTCTGATTTACCAGGTTTTTTCTACGGAAACCGGAACTTTCACCTTGGTATTTTCCCAGCCCAACCACAAATCCGCTGTTGTATCGGTCACTGTTCCAAAGCTTATTTTAAAGGTTTCTATGAAAGAAGGCGCTGCTGTTACAGGTGCAGTAATCCTGGCAACATCTTTGGCCTCACTGTACCCACCGGTGCCTCTCAGGGAAGCATCAGAGTTGAAGATAAGGGTCCATTCGTCAGCACCGGGAATGCTAAAAACAGAATAAGTACCGGCAGCCACTTTGTTGTCTCCTATCATGACATCAGTACTGAAAGAAACAGTAGTCGCTGCATTGGCACCTGTACGCCATAGCTGACCGAAAGGAACCAGGCCTTTTTCTGCAAAAATGGTACGACCTTTGGCACTTGGGCGAGAATAGATTACTTCCACGTCGGTCACACCTACACGCTGATATACTTTGCCCAGCGGGCTGGCAGCAGGTTTGTCCTGTGCTTGCAATTGAATGGTAAACATCAGAGCGAACACTGCTGTAAACAATTTAAGTCCGAGATTTTTCATGGTTAATGCTCTTTTGGTGATTAATCAGGAATATTCTTTCTCAAAACGCTACAATCGTTTGTTTGTTGTAACT
>JALQTV010000039.1 GCA_023268675.1 Saprospiraceae bacterium
AGCGGTGTCAGCGGATAAACCAGCAAGGTTAGAAAGACATTCAATCCTATCCAACCCAAGACCTCCCATTGAATTTCTTTTAAAGAACCTTCGTGGATGAGCGAAAGTCCCACATATCCCAACGTATAAGCCAAAAAGATGCTCAATATACCCAGAAAAAACCGGGACCAAACACGTGTATCAAGATTAGTGAGCATCACTACCGCTCCCGCAATAAACTGAATGACAATGAATTCATACCCCTGGCGAGCAATCAAACTGGCAAGCAATACCACTACTATATGTGCAAAAAATGCCACACGAGCATTAAAAAATATCCGGATGAGAATAGGCACCATCGCAAAAGGAATCAAATAAGGACTCCACTCCCCAGAGGTTTGTTCAACCAGGTAGCTCAAGTAGCTGAACAACACCAAAAGGGAAAAAACAAACAACAGGGCATTGAATTTTTCAAAAACCACAGAAGCATCTTTCATCAGGTACACAGTGAAAACGCCAATTACCAGCGCACATAAAAGCAAGTATCCTGAAAACACCCCCCATAGTGATTCTCCCGCTGTAACCTGAGCCTGGTATTGTGCTTTGAACGACACCAATTTTTGATAAGCCTCCTCTGTTACAGGTGCCCCCCGGTAAATGATAGGCTCTCCTTGCTGTACCAATCCCCTTGAAGTAGTAACACCCGAAAGTTGCTGTTCTTTTAGTTTGGTTGACAGGGTGTCATCATAGAACACATTTTCTACAATTAGAAATTCAAGGATGGGAAGCAAAAACTCAGGCTCCGATAATTTACTGTAGGGCAGAGAATCAATTACTTCATCCTTAGCCTCCTGCACCGAATACAAGTGCTCAAGTGTTTGGTTTTGCTTTTTGTTACCCTCAAATACCTGCACAACAAAATCCTTACCCAGGGATTGATGCGCCGGGTTTATGGCCACTACTCCCCTATCAAATACCCTACCCAAAAATTGTTTGCCATAGCTTGCATATTCATCAGGCCTCCTGGCTACGTCATCAAACTGACCGTTTGCCTGCCACCTGGACAATTCTGTGGTAAATAAGCGATCAAATTCCCGCAATTGCCTGGAGGCGATCTCTGGCTTAAATTGATAACAGGGTGGAAACTCGGCTTCCAAAGAAGCAATTTCAGCTGAAAGTTCTTCTTCTGTTTTCAAAATTGGAAAATCAAAAGGCGCTATTAAATCTTCATAGTTCCAGGACTTCCCTTTTTCAAAACTGTATTTGAAGGTGATATCCCTCGGAAAAAAGAAACTTGTCCCTGCAACTGCTCCCAGAATCAACAGATAGCGCAAAACAAGGGGCAAATGTTTCAACCAGGCTTTTTTTGGAGAAGGTTTTGGATTGGTCATCATGCGGAGATATTATTCAGGAGCGGTCCAAATCACCTCGGGGGCCTCTAACTCCATAGCTATTTTTCTGGCAAGTACAAACAAATAGTCTGAAAGGCGATTGAGGTACCTAACTATGATTGCTTCCTGTTCGCCCATTGTTTCAATGCTTACCACCCTCCTTTCTGCCCTTCTACATATACAACGGCATACATGGCATACAGAGACCGTGCTATGGCCTCCGGGGAGAATGAAATTTTTCAAGGGCTGCAACGAGTCATTCATTTCATCAATAGCAGTTTCCAACTCTGTAATATCAAGCTCGTTGATATTCTTGACCATCAATGGCTTTTCCGGATCACTGGCAAGTACTGCCCCGATAGAAAAAAGTCTGTTTTGTATGCTGTAAATTCGGCTTTTGTGAACTTCAACGGCGAGCATATCCCGCAATAGCCCGAGAAAGGAATTGAGCTCATCAATTGTCCCATAAGCTTCAATGCGAAGGTCGTCCTTTGCCAGTCTTTTTCCGCCAAAAAGGGAAGTCTCCCCTGTATCGCCGGTTTTGGTGTAAATTTTCATAGCCGGAATGTTTAGTCCGGCAAAAATACGAAAGCCCCTCTAGATTAGGGGCCTTATCCAGGGGAAAGCTCAATTATTATTGTTCGAGGTATCTGTGTGCAGGATCATCAGCCTTAATAATAGATTCGTTTTTATAATCCGTTTCTATCAAACCATCTCTAAGTCGAACGATTCGGTGAGCATGAGCAGAAATCTCAGGCTCGTGTGTAACGATAATGATGGTATTTCCAGCTTCATGCAGCTTTTCAAAAATCCCCATAATTTCAACAGAAGTCTTGGTGTCGAGGTTACCGGTAGGTTCATCCGCCAATAGTATTGATGGGTTATTAACCAATGCCCTGGCAATAGCTACCCTTTGTCGCTGTCCACCCGACAATTCGTTTGGCTTGTGGTGTACCCTGTCGCCTAAGCCAACTGAATCCAGTACTTCCTTCGCCCTGTCCATTCTTTTTGAGCGGGAAACACCGCCGTAAATAAGGGGAAGGGCTACATTTTCCAAGGCAGAGAGCCTCGGTAAAAGGTTAAAAGTCTGGAATACAAACCCAATCTCATGATTTCGTACAGCTGCAAGCTCATTGTCAGTCATGGTGCTTACATTCGTATGGTTTAGCCAGTATTCCCCAGATGTAGGCGTATCCAAGCAACCAAGTAGGTTCATCAAGGTTGACTTACCGGAACCGGAAGGGCCCATCAAAGCTACATACTCGTTGGGATAAATATCCATAGTTATTGATTTCAGGGCTTCTACACGAGTAGGTCCCAAGATGTACACTTTCTTCAATTCTTTGGTTGAGATAACCGGATCCATAAGCGGGGATTTGAAATAATTTCAATTAATGCCTAACTTTATCGACTTTACATCAGCATTGAGGAGTAAACTACCTCCTTCCTTATTCTACGCAAGGAAAGGCAATTTCTGATAAAGCCATAATTTTATCGAAGTTTGTAGCAATTCCATAGCCTAAACGAGAAAAAAAACCTTTTGTTAACTTTGCTTTCGTAAAACTGCCGGAAAAATTGCCACTAAACAACAACTCTATGAGTCATCAATTCCAGGGACAAAAACACCCCAGATACATTGCTGTTGCGGGAAACATTGGCGCAGGTAAAACCACCTTGACGACAAAACTTGGGAAGCATTTTTCCTGGGATGTACATTATGAGTCAACTGATAACAACCCTTATTTAAGCGACTTTTACGAAGACATGCAGCGCTGGTCTTTCAACCTGCAAATTTATTTTCTTAATAGTCGTTACCAGCAAATACTGGAGATTCTAAAAGGTTCTCGCACAGTAGTCCAGGATCGCACCATTTATGAGGATGCTCACATATTCGCACCCAACCTTCACGATATGGGGTTGATGTCAGCAAGAGATTTCCACAATTACATGGATTTGTTCAAAACCATGTCATCACAGGTACAAGCACCCGACTTGTTGATTTACCTCCGGGCAAGCATTCCTACCCTGGTAGCACATATTCACAACAGGGGCAGGGATTACGAAGGAAACATGAGTCTGGATTACCTGAAGAGGCTTAATGACAGATATGAAGCCTGGATTTCTAACTACAGAGAAGGCAAACTGCTCATCATCAATGTTGATGAAATAGATTTCGAAAAAAATGCAGCAGATCTGGGGAAAATCCTCGATCAGGTAAATACTGAATTACATGGACTTTTCTATCAGGAATCCTAAAATCCAACCTTGACAAATGGATCAGCATTTTAAAATCTGGAAAACAATCACTGAACAGGCAGCTGAAAAAAATGCACGATTGATTGCCGTTTCCAAAACCAAAACTGACCAGCAAATTATGGAATTGTACCAATACGGTCAAAGAGATTTTGGCGAAAATAAGGTACAAGAACTTATTGAAAAATACGATCGTCTTCCTAAGGACATCCGTTGGCACCATATAGGTCACTTGCAAACCAACAAAGTCAAGTACATAGCGCCCTTCGTACATCTGATTCATGCAGCCGATAGCTTTAAGGTACTCCAAGAGATTGACAAACAAGCAAAAAAAGCTGCGCGTACCATCCCCTGCTTGCTGCAGTTTAAAATTGCGCAGGAAGAAAGCAAATATGGGTTCCCCCTCAGCGACGCAATCACCATGCTGAATTCAGAAGCATTTCATGAATTAAAAAATGTACGAATAGATGGGGTAATGGGTATGGCCACTTTCACGGACGACCCGGAGCAAATCCGAGGTGAGTTTAAAACCCTCCATGGAATTTTCACAAAACTTAAAGATCAGTTTTTCCCCGACAGGGAAAATTTCTGCGAAATCTCTATGGGTATGTCTGATGACTTTCCTATCGCCTTGGAAGAAGGAAGTACCCTGCTGAGAGTTGGCAGCTTACTCTTTGGCAAACGAATCTATTTATAATCGGACAAATTTTCCTGAAAAGACCTTTCCTCTATCCGATACTACCTGTAATAAGTAGGTTCCTTTCCTCAAATCCTTAACTGAAATACGCGATTTTCCTGCCGACAAAGTATGAGTCATAATCCTCCGACCTTTTATGTCAAATACCTCTAGCAAACCTGATTCAGGCAGTTCAAACATGAGCAGTTCAGTGCCCGGATTGGGAAAAACGTTTAGGGGAAGTACGAAGGAGTTTTTTCGCGTAGCGGTAACCAGTTTGCCCTCCCAGTTTGTTCCGAAAAGGCCCAAACCACCTCTGTAATTTCCAATTACTAATTCCAGTTTGCCATCTCCATTAAGGTCACCAAGGGCTACTTTAGTTCGGGTTCCTGTAAAAACCTCTCCCCAGTAGTCGCTGACAATAGAAAAGGTACTGGCAAAGTTCATGTCCGGAATGCTGTAAAGTTCTAGTTTGCCATTGTCGGTACCTGTCAGTAAAAACCTGCCTGCTGCATTTTCAAAAACAAGGGGTGCACTAAAACCATTGATATAGCCCGGAATGCGTGTGTCAATTCCTCCAAACTTTTCAATATTAGGAGCCATAGACTGATTGGAATGAAAGGGGAATTCAGCGTCTTCACCCAAATTCTGGAAATAATTAATATTGCCATTATTACGCTCTCCCACAAGCAAATCCATATAACCATCCCTGTTGATGTCCGCCATACAAGGAGCACTGCTATTGCCGACATCAATATTGCCAAAAGGATACACCCACGAGCCAAAGCTCATTGGGTGCCCGGCACCTGCCAGATTTTCGGCATAAAAAAGGTTGCCATTTTCTTCTCCTACCAACACATCCAGGTCGCCGTCCCCATCCAGGTCGCCAAAAGCAGGTACAAAATTAAAGGTCAGGCCATTGTAAAAACTCAAACCGAGGAAATCGTCATCGACGAGGACAAATGCGGGCGAGGCCTCCGTACCTGTATTGCGAAAATAAAAGAGTCGGGAGTCGCGCTGAAAATCTTCCTGATAAAAACCCATATTACCCACTACAAGGTCTGTCAGTCCATCCGCATCTACATCAACCAACGCAGGGTGACCTCCGGTGCCAAAATCCAACATCGTTTCTACCAACCAATTTTCTTGCTGCAGGCGAAAATCTGGAAAATCCTCGCTTCCTTGATTCCTGTAAAACCACACATTGTCAAAATCTTTCCCACCAAGGCTCAGATTGGGCGCAGCCAAAAAGTCTGTTCGACCATCCAGGTCAGCGTCCAGAAAAAAACTGGAGGGGAAGGATGGCAATTGAACGGGGGTGTCGTCCTCAGGGAAAAAAACCACTTGTTCAGTAAACCAGGTTTCCTCACAATCTCCTCCATTCCAAAGCAAACTCACATTGTTGAATGAAACGTCTGAGATGAAAAGTTCTTTCAAACCGTCGTTGTTCATATCAAAGGCATTCAGGCTAGAGCCCGTATGTCTGAACTCCAATGCTTCTTCCTTATTCAGACTATAGGCGCAATCCCCTGCAACAGATGCAAGATCAATCACTTCAGAAGCACCGGATTCGTAAATCCCGCCCCAACAATCATCGCTCAAACGAAACAAAAGGGTATCTCTCCCAAAGCCTGATTCCACACTCAGATTTGTATACAATTCCAACAAACCGCCGGCTGCATTGAAGGTTGCAATGTCCAGATCACCATCGCAATCGAGATCGTCAATTGCCGGATAATCTATGTTTGTTACATACATCAATTGTGTATTGCCATTGCTTCGGGTGTATTGAACCAAATTGTAACTATTTGGAAATGCTACCCTTTCAAAACGCAAAAGACCTTCCTGCATAAAACCCTTATAAACTGCCACGCTACTGATTCCCGGAGCATCAGAAAAGGAGAACAAATCCATGATGTCATCGCCATTGTAATCGCGAAAAATGGCCCATTCCCTAAGCGGAGGAAAAGAATTGGTTAAATCAGGATTGTACAACCAGCTTCCCTCATTCCGCTCAAAACCCATGAAATAATGCCCCACTTTGTCAAATACAATCAACTCCGGAACAGTATCTCCTGTCACTTGCATCAATGAGAATTGGGGACTGTTGAAGCCTCCGCACCAAGCGTTGGGAAGGAGCGTTTCCTTGAATTTGACCGGAACATTCAACTCAGAAAACGACTGTGCACGAAGATTTAAAACGACGAAAGTCAAAAGTATTGCGGATAAATAACGATAATTCATGAAGACAAAGCGAATTATTCTTTTTATTATGACTTGAAATCTAATTCTGTTATATAAATTTACCGACATACAAAAAAGCCGGGAACTTCGAAAAGCCAAAATTTCAATTATCACCCAAACGACACAATACCACAGATGCATCTACTAAAAATATTTTGTCTGACATTTTTGCTTTGGATAGTAATTCCGGCAATTGGTATAGGTCAGACTGATGGAGATAACAGCAAATTGCCTGCTGCACAAAATACTGTCAATATTTCGTCTTTTCAACTCGAATCAGTAGCGGGGGAAGTCTTTCTTTCATCTCCCGGGATGGAAACCGGGGTTGCAAATATTGTTGTAAACGGGAAAAAACAAAGTTTTAACCTGGAAGATGGGAAAGCTCCCCTTGAGTTATCGGATCTGGACAGAGAGGGGCAACTTTTCCTATTTGAAAACGAGGATCAGTTGCGTTTGTATCACTTTTCCCTGAACAACGATCGCAGTATTCGTCTGCGACATTTGCCTTTGTGGTTATCTATCCTACCACCTGTGGTAGCCATTCTACTTGCCCTGATCTTTAAAGAAGTAATCATATCCCTTTTCGTTGGCATCTGGACGGGCGCATTTATCGTCGGAGGCATGCGCATTGAAAGTCTTTATTATTTTTTGCTAGGCATCTGGCGGGTGGTAGAAAAATACATGGTCAACGCTTTGGTTGACGGTGGACACATGTCCGTTATCATTTTTTCCTTGCTCATTAGTGGCATGGTGGCAGTCATATCCCGAAATGGTGGCATGGCTGGCATAGTAATCAAACTATCTTCCTTTGCAAAAACTCCCCGTACCACCCAGTTTGCTACCTGGTTGCTTGGGGTTGCCATCTTCTTTGACGACTACGCCAATACCCTCATCGTAGGAAATACCATGCGACAGGTGACCGACAAGTTCAAGATTTCCAGAGAAAAACTTGCCTATATTGTTGACAGTACTGCTGCTCCGGTTGCCTCTGTGGCTTTTATTACCACCTGGATTGGCGCCGAACTCGGATACATTGGCGATGGCATTGCTTTGATAGATGATGCTGCTTTCAACCTGACTCCTTATGCGATCTTTCTGCACTCTCTCAAATACTCTTTTTATCCGGTTCTGACCCTTATTTTTATCCTAATGATCATTTTTACCGGTCGCGACTTTGGTCCTATGTACAAGGCAGAAATCAGAGCCAGAACTCTGGGAAAAGTCTCCGGAATAGCCCAGGAAGCATCAGGAGAAAAACTGGAAGACCTCAGCCCGGTAAAGCGTGCCCCACTAAACTGGCTACATGCCTTCATACCGGTAATGACCGTAATCCTTTTTACAATTTTTGGTTTGCTGGAAACAGGTCTTGCCGGATTACACGCACAGCTCAGCCAAATCGGAGCTGATATGAGCGTCTTCACATGGTCTGAAGTATGGAAAAACATAGGTATGCTAACCGACAGCCCTGATCCATCCTTCTTTTTGAAACTGGGAACTGTCATCGGAGCTTCGGATTCCTATATTGCATTGCTTTGGTCATCTATCAGTGGTGTGATAGTTGCTGTTGGAATTACCGTCTACAACCGAATCATGAAACTAAGCCAGACCATGGAAACGGTGGTAGTGGGTATCAAAACAATGTTGCCTGCGATCATTATTCTGACACTGGCCTGGTCATTGGCACTGACAACAGAAGAACTGCACACCGCTAAATATTTATCCGCATCCCTTAAGGATGCTCTAAACCCTTATTTTCTACCCCCTATTGTGTTTGTTCTTTCTGCATTTATTTCTTTTTCTACGGGTTCCAGCTGGAGTACCATGGCTATATTGTATCCCATTGCCATTCCCACTACCTGGGTAGTCGCACAAAGCCAGGGATTGGATACATTCGCTGCACAGGAGCTGTTATACAATGTCATTGCTACGGTATTGGCAGCCTCTGTTTTGGGAGATCACTGCTCTCCAATTTCTGACACTACCATTCTGAGTTCACTGGCCTCCCATTGTAACCACATAGATCACGTTAGAACTCAAATGCCCTATGCTTTGACAGTTGGCAGCATAAGTCTGATCGCATGCTACGTTTCAACGGCCATTCATGGGCAGTGGTTGCTCAGCTTTGGGATCCTGATAATTGGTCTTGTGGCACTTTTTGCCATACTGATGTATTTTGGGAAAAAAATTGAATAAACCCACAAACCCTTTTTTGTAAATACCGTTTCCCTCTCTGGCAAAACTGAATCAACCTTTTGTATGCACAAAAAAAAACATTTGCCAGAAAAGATCTGTTTGCATTGCAACAGGCCCTTCTCATGGCGTAAAAAATGGGAAAGATGTTGGGAAGAAGTCAAATACTGCAGTAATCGTTGCAAAGGCGAAGCCAAAAAACAAAACAAAAAAAGAAATGGAAAATAAGGTTCCAGCAAGTGAAAACCAAGATACCTCAATGATCTTCCATCCCTATAATGTACTCATGGTTTTGGTCATTGCAAGTCTTAGTGTATTGTTTCTCAGCCTCTCAGGTGCATTCATATATTCCCGTGTAACCAGTGACCTTCCGCCGATCAAATTACCTGGTATATTCCTATTCAACACATTGATCCTGCTCGCAAGCAGTGGCACCATGTACTTGGCTAAACGCTCATATCTAAAAGACCAAACGCTCAATTATCAAAAAGCCCTCGCAGCCACCATCCTTATATCGCTCGTTTTTTTAGTACTTCAATTCATAGGTTGGCGAGCTATGTTTCAGCAGGAAATTTTCATTGCAAGCGACAACTCTGCCTCCTATCTTTACCTGATCTCTGGTTTGCACTTTCTGCATGTCATTGGCGGCTTACCCTTCCTTGGATTGTTCCTTTGGGCTGCCAGAAAGAAGATGAAAAACCCTGTAAGCGTACTGGTGTACTTTTCTGATCCTGAAAAAAAACTCAAACTCCGATTGTTGACCATGTACTGGCATTTCCTGGATGCACTTTGGATATATCTGGTATTGTTTTTCTGGATCAATTATCTTATCCGCTGAAAGCTTGCAAATTGCTTCACTTTCTACAAGGCATAACTGTATATTTGCAGGATACAAAATGAAAGTGCATGCAACTAAATCAACTGGAAGTAACGGCAGAAACAGCCTCCAAACTTGGTCTTACCGAAGAAGAATTCGATTCCATTGTCAAAGTAATGGGCAGGACACCCAATTTTACTGAATTGAGCATCTATTCAGTGATGTGGTCTGAACATTGCTCCTACAAAAACTCTATTCACTGGCTGAAAACCCTTCCACGCGAAGGCAAAGGCCTCTTGGTAGGTGCGGGAGAAGAAAATGCCGGTCTGGTAGATATAGGTGAAGGACTTGGATGTGCTTTTAAAATTGAATCACACAATCACCCCTCAGCCATTGAGCCCTATCAGGGAGCTGCTACCGGTGTCGGGGGGATACACAGAGATATTTTCACCATGGGTGCCCGCCCAATTGCTGCGCTGAATTCCCTGCGTTTTGGAAACACAGAATCCGATCACATGAAGCACCTTGTCAAAGGTGTTGTAAAAGGAATCGGCGACTATGGCAACTGCTTTGGAGTTCCTACCGTTGGTGGTGAAGTTTACTTCCATCCCTGTTACAACCAGAATATTCTGGTAAATGCCATGTCCATTGGTGTGGTCAATGCCGGAGAAACCGTATCCGCTATTGCATCCGGCCCTGGGAACCCGGTATTTATCGTGGGCTCTGCCACTGGTAAAGACGGGATTCACGGTGCCACCTTTGCCTCAGCAGACCTCACCGAAGATTCAGCACAGGACCTTCCCTCTGTTCAGGTAGGTGACCCTTTCCAGGAAAAACTACTTTTGGAAGCTACCCTTGAAGCCATCAAAACAGGAGCTATTGTAGGCATGCAAGATATGGGAGCAGCAGGTATTTCCTGCTCTACCTCTGAAATGAGTGCCAAAGCAGGTACCGGAATGAAAATAGACCTGGATAAGGTTCCTACTCGTCAGCAAGATATGCAAGCTTTCGAGATTCTACTTTCTGAAAGTCAGGAACGAATGTTGATAGTAGGCATCAAAGGACAGGAAGCTGCTTTACTGGAGGTTTTCAAAAAATGGGATCTTGAATGCGAAGAAATTGGAGAAGTCACAGATACAGGTATGCTGGAATTCTTCCAACATGGAGAGAAAGTAGCTGAAGTCGATGCCCATTCCCTGGTGCTCGGTGGAGGAGCTCCCGTTTATCAGCGGGAATACAAAAAGCCGGAGTACATGAAAAAAATCTCCCAGTTCAATCCAAATTCCATCAAAAAACCTGATAACTATCTTGAAGTTGCCAAAAAAATGGCTGCCTCCCCCAACCTAAGTTCTAAAAGGTGGATTTATGAGCAATATGACTCCATGGTTCGCACCAATACCATGACTACAAACATTGTCTCTGATGCATCACTGGTAAGGGTCAAAGGAACCCAAAAAGCCATAGCTGCTACCACAGATTGCAACTCCAACTATGTTTTTGCAGATCCCTATACAGGCACTATGATTGCAGTTGCAGAAGCTGCCAGAAATATTGTTTGCTCTGGCGGAGAGCCGGTTGCAATCACCAATTGCCTTAATTTTGGCAATCCCTACAATCCAGAAGTTTATTATCAATTTGTACAAGCTATTAAAGGTATGGGAGATGCTTGTAACAAGTTTGGCACCCCGGTTACCGGAGGGAATGTGAGTTTCTATAATCAATCTGTGTTTAAAGACAAAACAGAACCAATTAACCCAACTCCGACTATAGGTATGATCGGTGTGTTGGAAGATTACAAAAAAGCCATGACCCTCAACTTCAAGTCAGCAGGCCACCAAATCTATATGATCGGTACGCCTCAAAATGACATGGGAAGCTCAGAATACCTCAGAAGCATCCATGAAGTAGGCTTGTCACCAGCTCCAAAATTCGACCTGGATGAAGAATACCACATTCAGTTCAATTTGAAACGAATGATCAAAAAAGGAATTTTGAGTTCTGTTCATGACGTCTCAGATGGAGGTTTGTTTTTTGCACTCCTGGAATCTGCCATGCCCGGCAATCTGGGATTCCAGATTGAAACAGATGGCAACTTCAGAAAGGATGCTTACCTTTTTGGCGAAAGCCAAAGCAGAATCGTTATATCTGTAAGAGAAGAACAGGAAGATGAGCTACTCAACTATTTAAACGCTCACAATGTTCCTTTTTCTAAGTTGGGTGAAGTAACAGATGGAGAAATTACCGTTGACGGAGAAGACTTCGGAGCAATCTCCGGTTGGAAAACAAATTACGACACCCTTCTCAACAATATAATGGAAAGTTCGGAAGATTAATACAACCTGAAGTCGCAATCAGGCGTTGCATTGAAAACCGGATTGATAAATTGCTGCTAAAATTACGAAATATGAAAAGACTCATTCCTTTTATGATGTTGGCTACCCTTGGGCTTCTTACATTGCGATGTAGCCAGGGAAGTTCAGGCCTGGAAATCAAAGGCAACATCCAAAATTCTCAAAACCTGCAGGTTTTTCTGGACAAGTTCGTTTATGGAAAAGCTTCGGAAGTAGCATCCCGACAAATAATCGACAACGCAGGAAATTTTTCTTTCAATTTCCCGGAAGGTCTGGATGCCGGCGTATATTTTTTGCGTATTGGAGCTCGCAGGGCAGCTCTGATTATCGATGGGAAAGAAGCATCCATTGAAATCTCGGGCAATCTGCCAACACTTGACAAATATCAATTTTCGATAACAGGATCCACAGCTGCAGAAACCTTCAGAGCTTTCATGGACGGTGCTATGAATAAAAAGGTACCAACTATTGACGAAGCACAGGAATTCATCGCAAGTACACCCGATGCAAATGTTGCAGCTTTTACTGCTCACATGTTGGCTAATGGCAATGCGCAACTCATTTCCATTCAGGAACAGGGTCATGCAAGACTCGCCCAAGCCATGCCTGATGCTGAGCTCACCACTGCTTTCGCTGCTTATATCGAAGCTTATAAAGCTCAGGCTCAGGCCCGTAGCGCCGGACCTATCCGAGTAGGTGATCCTGCTCCGGACATTGTCATGGATGGCCCCAAGGGGCAATCCTATGCCTTGTCTCAGCTAAAAGGTAAAATCGTTCTGCTCGATTTCTGGGCTAGCTGGTGTGCCCCTTGCAGAAGAGAAAACCCAAATGTGGTGGAAGTTTACAACAAATACAAAGATCAGGGCTTCACTGTTTTCAGCGTTTCATTGGATAAAACCAGAGATAATTGGTTAAGAGCAATCGAACAGGATAACTTAAGCTGGCCAACCCATGTATCTGATCTTCAATACTGGAATTCTGCTGCTGCAAAATTATATGGCGTTAGAGGCATTCCGGCAACCTTCCTAATAGATAGAGAAGGAAAAATTGCTGCTACCGGATTGCGCGGAGCTCAGCAGATTGAAGCTGCTTTAAAACAACAATTATAGGAAATACTCTTATCTGTGCTTTTCTCCATCCACTTTACGCAGAAAAGCACAGATAATTCCTGTTGCTACTGCAGCGTTCAGTGATTCTGATCCCGAACCGGGGAAACGAGGTATGCTCACAAAATTGTTCACCAAAGACCTGTATTCCGCTCTAATGCCGTGATGCTCACTGCCGATAACGGTAATACCTCCTGCTTTTGGCTCAAAAGAATAAACCGACTCTCCTTCCATATCAGTACCGGTCAAATGTACCTCAGGGAATTTTTCGTGGAGCACTGCCAAATCCATTTCAACAAACCTGACCCTGAATATGGCTCCCATACTTGCTTGCACTACTTTAAAATTATAAGGCTCCACACAATCCGGGGAATAAAATACCTGGCGGATCCCAAACCAGTCGGCAATTCGTAACATGGTGCCGAAATTACCAGGGTCCATTATTTTGTCCAAAAAAAGTGACTGATCAGATTTAAGTAGAACAGGGTCTGCCTCATGATTTTTTTGTTCCAGCACTGCAAGTGCCTCGTTTGGTGTACTTAGTTGGCTCATCCTTTCCAAATCTGCTCCACTCACCTGCTCAATCTTTGTTGCATCTTTAGGAAGAATGGAAGCATTGTCTAAAAGCCATGCCTCTGTGGCAAAAAGTGCTTCTAGCGGAAATTGCCTTTGGAAAAGGGATTCCCTTACTAATTTGTCTCCCTCTACAATGAATTTGTTATAATTTTGTCTAAACTTTTTCTGGTGTAAAGACCGTACATATTTTATCGTTGTCTTAGCTAGGCTCATAAGGAATAGTCTGTATATGTTTAATAGAGCAAAGAACTTTTTTTATCCGGTTCTGGCAGCCTGGTTAATTTTTGGATGCAGTGCATGCAATACTACAAAGTATTTACAGGACGACGAATACCTACTAAAAGGAAATGCCATAAAGTTCAGCAAAGATGCTCAAATTGACAACAAAAGGAACCTTCAATACGAATTAGAAGGGTTTTACAAACAAAAAGTAAATACCAAAATTTTTCTTCTGCCAAGGGAGTGGGTATATTTTAAATCCAACGATCCGGATGACACTACCCGCTTTGATCAATGGAAAAAAAGGGTAATTGCAGAACCACCTTCCATCTACAACAGCGACCTTTGTGAAACTACCGCTAAGGACATGGAGACCTACCTGCAAAAAAAAGGGTACTATCAGGCAGATGTATTTCCGGATGAAGTAATTAAAGGGAAAAAAGCCTACGTTACCTATGTAGTCACTCCAGGAGTACCGCTCCTCATAGACACTGTATTATTCACAAGCCCCGACACCATCGTTCAAAAACTGCTCAACAATACCCATTCAAGATCCCTCCTCAAAAAAGGAGACATCATCTCAGAATCCCTGTTTGAAGCTGAGAAAAAACGCATCACTACCTTTTTTCGTAACAACGGCTATGCAGATTTTGACAATTATTACATTAGCCCGGTAGAAGCAGATACCACAGTTGTAAGCAATTCGGCACAACTTTATGTAGAAGTACTGCCTCCTCTTCAAAAAAGCAGCCACCAAGTCTTTCGTATTGGCAAAATTACGGTGTTTCCTGATTACGATCCAACCAAAGCAGAAGATACTTATCTCGATAGCCTTATCGGTGACTTTTATTTTAAACTCGATCCCGACAACACCATCGTGTATCCTGATGTAATTGCACGCTCTATCTACCTCAAACCAGACGAAAAATACAGCCAGGATAAAATAAATAGAAGCAGATCAAAACTTTCACTGCTTGGAATTTACAGATTCGTAAGGATTGAGGAACAAGCCAGTGAAACGGATAGTAACCGGGTAGATATCAGAATAGAACTGACACCCAATAAAAAACTTGCTACGGACCTAAACTTTGAACTGAACTATACCAATCGAAGTACCACCTCTGGGTCGGGCAACCTGTTGGGGATATTTTTAGG
>JALQTV010000003.1 GCA_023268675.1 Saprospiraceae bacterium
CCCTGCCCCCTGCCCCCTGCTCACTGCTCACTGTTCACTGCTCACCGTTCACTGCTCACCGCTCACCGCTCACCGCATTCTCCTCAACCAGTTTTCTTTGAACCAGGCATAAGCGACAATGATCACTATGGAGGGGAGCAAGGCTTCCAGGTTGATATCGCCAAGACCGAGCATGTTGATGCCTATGCCCACTATGAGCATGCCACCTGTACTGCTCAGAGATTGTACTACTGGCGGTTTGGCAAGCATCCGCGCTTGGCGGGACAAAATGGTGAGTCCTCCCTGATAGATCAGCATGGGAAGGACTACCACCATTACTCCCACACCGTAGGTTGCCGTAAAAGCGATAGAACTGATGCCATCGAGCAGGGATTTTACCTTGATCAGTTCCCGCTTGCCATGCATTCCTTCCTCGATAGAAGCCAGAATGGTAAGGGATCCCATACAAAAGAGAAGAAAGGCGGCGATCAGGCCTTCGGAGAAGCGTTCATCACTGCTACCGAGTTGCGCTTTCATGAAATCGCCCATGTTGTCAATCAATCCCTCCAGGTCTATGCCGACACCTATCAGCCCTCCGGCAATGAGACTGAAAATGATGGCCAGCAGGTAGCCATCCGGGATTTTTATACTCATTTGTATGCCTATGGCAAGGGTACCCAGTCCTATGGCCTGAAAAACGATTTCCTGCATAGGAGCAGAAAATGCCTGTTGCAAGAGCAGCCCGAGAGAACCCCCCAGCAATACGGAGGCCATGTTGATAAAAGTACCTATGGGGAGCTTATTCATATCGAAGGGTAAGGAGATAAATCAATAGAGGGTAGCAGGCTTGCTGCCTCTTTTATTTTTTCGGGCTTGCCCGCATCCAGCCAGTGCCCCTTGTCGTGTACAAATGCTTTGATAGATTGTGTTTCAGCTGCTTTTAGATACAGGTCAACGACAGAAAACACCTCTCCCTGCAGGAAAAAATCGAATATTTTGGGATCTACTACCTGTATGCCACTGAAAGCGAGTGCTTCGGGGTTTTTTACGGGTCTGATATTGATTGTATCCCCCGTTTTTTCATTTTTCCAGCCACAAAGTTGTTGCTGCTCGTCAAAAAGAAGGTAACGGGAGGTTTTTCTGTGCCTTACAGCCAAAGTTGCCAGTGCTTCGGAGGATTGCTGGGTACGGTAAAGCGCAGCCAGATCAAGATCAGAGAGGATATCTGTATTGTGCAGCAAAACGGGTGCTTCGTTGCCAAGCAGGGTGGCAGCTCTTTTCAGCCCGCCTCCGGTATCCAGCAAGAGGTCGCTTTCGTCGGATATCTGGATATTTGCCTGAAAGTTGTTTTTACTTTCGAGAAAACGAACTACCTGGTCTGCATAGTGATGCACATTGATCACAATGTCCCGGAAGCCAAAAAAAAGAAGTCGCCGGATGCAGATTTCGAGCAAGGGCATGCCATTGACTTCTACCAGTGCTTTGGGCCTGTCCAGGGTATAAGGTTTGAGGCGCGTCCCCAGTCCTGCTGCGAAAATCATTGCTTTCATGACAATCCGGGCTTATCTTGTGGCCAAAGATATGGAAGACCTATGATTCAGCAAACGCTACTCAGGCTTTTACTCGCTCCTTTTTCGCTGTTGTACGGACTGGGAGTGTCTTTGAGAAATTTTTTCTACAGCCAGGGTATCCTCAAATCTATTGAGTTCAATATCCCGGTTATCTCGATTGGGAACCTGTCTGTCGGAGGTTCTGGAAAGTCTCCACACATAGAATACCTGGTTCGCTTTCTTTCTGAATATTTGCCGGTAGCGACGCTGAGCCGTGGTTATGGCAGAAAAACACGGGGTTATCTAGAGGTATTAACCGATATGAAAGCCGCTGATACGGGAGACGAACCCTTGCAGTTCAAGCGCAAGTTTCCCGAACTTGTCGTGACCGTAGGAGAAAGCAGGAGTCTGGCCATTCCGCGTTTGTTGATGCACCACCCGGAGGTAAAAGCAATTCTTTTGGACGACGCCTTCCAGCATCGCTCGGTCAAGCCCGGGTTAAATATTTTGCTGACAACACACGATCTGCCTTTTACCCGCGATTATCTGTTGCCTTCAGGTCGCCTGCGCGAATGGCGCAGCGCCTTTGAGCGGGCAGATGTGATCGTGGTAAGCAAGTGTCCACAGGGTCTGTCCCTGGAAGCAGCGAATCAACTACGGGAAGAAATCAATCCCCTGCCGAGGCAGCAACTCTTTTTTTCTACCTATACCTACGGCAATCCTTATTACATCTTCAATCCGGGCTACACCATAGACCTCAGAAGTGACTGGTCGGTCTTGCTCATCTGCGCCATTGCCGGTACGGACTATCTGATGCGGTACCTCGACGGGGTGGCACTCGAAACGAGTATTTTGGAATATGAGGACCACCATCTGTTTTCCAATTATGACATTTCGAGTTTGAAGCAATCTTTTGATAAGCTTGACGCTCCGCGAAAAATCATTCTTACGACGGAAAAAGACGCCATGCGCCTGGAAATGCACCGGGAATTCATTGTAAAACACCAACTTCCTGTTTTTGTACTGCCTGCTCGGGTAAGCTTCCTCTTTGACGAAGGTGTGACATTTGAAGAGCGGGTAAAAGACTTTTTGCTTAATTTCAGGGTTTAGCAAAAAATAAGCTGCCTTGAAAAAGAGACTTCTGACAGGTTTTTTCAACTTTTTACGCCCCATAGTAAGGTTTGCCTTGCGGGTCTTTTACCGGCACATGCCGGTATCCGGAGCTTCCTTGCTACAAAAACCGGGTCCGGTAATTTACGTTTCCAATCACCCCAATACCCTGATAGATCCTTTCATGGTAGCCATACACTCCAATAGGATCATCCACTTTCTGGCCAATGCCGGCTTGTTTGACAGCCGTTTTGGCTTTTGGTTTTTTTCTACCTTTTTTTGCTTTCCCATTCAGCGCTCTATTGACAAAGTGAGCCGACAAATTGACAATGACCATTCTTTCGACCGCATGCAGGAATTTCTTACCAATGGCGGTGCGTTGTTTATCGCTGCAGAGGGTGGGAGCGAAGTAGGGAGGTACGTTAAGCCACTTCGGACGGGTACAGCCCGCATTGCGCTGAACAAGGCTGCTTTTTTGGATTGGCAGACAGATCTTACAATACTTCCTATCGGGTTGATTTATGAGGACCCTGCGCGGTTCCGGTCCAGCGTCTGGGTGAAAGTCGGAGACCCCATCCGGGTAGCGGACTATCAGGCACTTCACGAATCAGACGCTTATCAGGCGGTGCGGGGGCTAACACATGATATAGAAAACCAACTGATAGACCTGACTCTCCACATGCCGGACGTGTTGGAAGAAAAATTATTGCTTCGCTTAATGACAATACTCGATAACCTTTACCCGGGTGATTTCATCGCGGTTGTCAAAAAAATCAAGGACCTGCAAAAAAGTCTTTCATCCCAATCTGCGGATGATTTGAAAGGGGTGGAGGGTTATTTCGATCGTTTGGAGGAATTGGAAATAGGGGATATAACGGTGCAGCAATGTGAACAGGGCCTTCATCGCAGTTTTGGGGCTATGATCCTTGGCTTTCCCATTTTTTGCTGGGGTTTTTTCAACAATCTGCTTGTATGGGCACTGGCTGAGCTGCCGCTCAAAATGACAGACATGTATCCCACTTATCATTCAACTGTTCGCTTTCTGGGTGGATTTCTAGGGGTTTTGCTTTTTTACCCCATGCAATACTTTTGGGTACTGCACCACTTTGGCCTGCCTTCAGCCCTCGCGTATCTCCTGAGTCTCATCCCCACCGGTATTTTTGCCGCATTCTTCGTGCGCAAATGGAAGCAATGGTTGGATCTGCGTAACTTCAGGAAGCTTGCGCTAGAGTACCCCGATGAATGCCGACAGCTACAGCAGCAGAGGAAGGCCATCATAGCGCACTGGAAATTGTAATCGACATGCTGCTTTTTTGGATACTCGTGGCGAGCTTTTTAATCCAAACAGGGTATTGGCTGTTTTTTTTTCGCCAATTGGCGAAAGTGGATCCTGTTGCCAATTCGCCCTGTCCGTTAAAAGAAGGCATCAGTGTAATCATTTGTACCCGGAACGAGGAAGAGAACCTGAGGCGCAACTTACCATTGGTTTTACAGCAGGATTACCTGCCTTATGAGGTCATTGTCGTCGATGATCATTCTACAGATGGTTCCTTGCAGCTGTTGTTGGACTTTCAGGAAAAAAGCAACATCTTGCGCGTCATTAAAATCCAAGAGCCTACTCTTCCAGGAAAAAAACAAGCCCTTGCCAGGGGAATTGCTGAGGCAAAGTACTCCTGGTTGCTGCTTACGGATGCCGATGCTGCACCAATCAGTACACAATGGATTTCCGGTATGTGTGCCGCTGTCGCGAAAAACACCGGTATGATATTGGGATACAGTCCATTTATAACTGAAAAAGGATGCCTCAACCTGTTTATCCGTTTCGAGGCACTTTGGGTAGCTGTACAGTACCTTTCATTTGCCTTGCGGGGCTTGCCTTACATGGGAGTGGGCAGAAATTTGATGTATGAGAAATCTCTTTATGCTTCAGCCGGAGGTTTTGTGTCGCACGCAGACCTGGCATCCGGCGATGATGACCTTTTTGTAAATGGCATAGCATCTGCCGAAAATACCCGCATTTGTATTGATCCCCGGACTTTCGTTTATTCGAAGCCCAAAAGTACTTTCACTGATTATTACCGGCAAAAAAGGCGGCATCTCAGTACCGCGACCCGTTACCAACCCCTGCACCAATATTTGTTGGGGGGCTTGTCTCTGAGTCATTTTTTATTTCTTTTCTGTACTTTTTTAAGCCTTTTCTCCCCTTTTTGGCCGGCAGGCCTGCTATTTTATGGCATTCGGCTGTCGATTTCCTGGCTTATTTTTTGGCGGATAGCCGCAAAACTGAAGGACCCTCAGGCAGGGCGATGGTTCCCGCTGCTGGATTTGAGCCTGATGTTGTTTTATATCCTTTTTGCATCCTCCTTGTTTTTCAACAAGGATAATCGCTGGTAGCCTTTAATCAAGCAACCTGACTTCTGTCTCACTGATGTGTATGGCTCGTAGGGCGGTGGCTCGTTCGCTGATGTCTGCACTTCCGTTTTCTAATTTGAGCACGCCTCTGGGGCAAACGGCTGCACAGATGCCACAACCCACACAGGAAGAACGCAGAATGTCCTGTCCTTTTTGCGCGTAAGCGCGTACGTCAATTCCCATTTCACAGTAGGCAGAACAGTTGCCACAGGAGATGCATTGCCCCCCATTGGTAGTGATGCGGAATCTGGACCGGATGCGCTGAACCAATCCGAGGTAGGCGGCCAGGGGGCAGCCAAAGCGACACCAGACCCTGTTGCCCATGAGTGGATAAAAGCCCGTACCTACCACTCCTGCAAAAACAGAACCTACCAAAAAACCGTACCAGCTTCGCAGGCGGTAGTGATCCAGAAAGTAGAGGTAAGATTCTCCGGAAATCAGCCGCCAACCGCCTATTCCAATGACAAACAAGGCGACAACAGTGCCGATTTGCACAGTCCTTACCGGAAGACCCGCTCCGGCTTTTTGGTTGTAAAACCAGATCAGCCCGATAGCAATGAGCAAAAGGAGCGAAGACAAAACAAAGAAACGGCGGCCGGTAAGCCCGGGCCCTTCAGTGGGAAGGTAAGCGTACAGCACGGCAATGGTCATGACTACAGCAAAAACGAGTACGAGGTGGATCAACCAACGCTCTATGCGCCAGGCTCCCAGACTTTTGTCGGAAAGCTGGCGGAAAGGATCTCCCAGGGTTTCTGCCAGTCCCCCGCATCCGCATACCCAGGAGCAGTACCAGCGTTTGCCAAAGAAATAAGTGAATACGGGGACGCCGATGAGCATGAGAGCAATGCCCCAAAACAGCAGAAAAAACCCGAAGGTACCCGAACTGATCATCTCATCGATGCGATAATCGAAGAAGAAGGAATAGTCCAGAGGCCAGATGTTTTTTAAATCGGGAGCGGGCCGGTTGAGTGCAGCGAGCAGCTGTGGCAGCAAAAAGGCAAAGCAGGTTTGGAAAAACATGACGGAGAGGGTTCGCCACAATTGATAGGCATTGTGGCGGTAGCGCAACAACATGCGCACTCCCATCACGGCAATGACGAGGGTGTAGAGCAGGCCGTACATAAACCACTGGCTTGCAGGATTGCCGTTGAGATAATGGCTTAGCGGATCGACCAGCATGATCCAGCCCGTGAGGTGTTCCGGAAAAAAATACAGGGCAATGTAAAAGGCAGTGAGGTATCCTCCGAGGAGTATGCCCGGCCAACCCCGGTTTTGCCAGCCGCTTTTGAAGGTTCCGTTGTTGGCTATTCCCGGGATCCTTTTGAGGTCAGGATAAAAATACAAAAGGCTGCCGGCAAGTAGGAGCAATAAAACAGACAATCCGACAAAACCGGCATTTTGAGGCAGAAAACCTCCCACAGATGCGCGTGTAACAGGTAGTTTGACCGATTGAATGGCATAATCCTGTAGGGTCAGCGACCAGTACTCCGAATCCGAAGGACCCAGGCCACGGTTTTCGCGCAAATCATTGTTGATCGCTTCCTGCCCTTGTTCGAGTGCCTTGTGCAGTGCCCGGTTAAAAGCGAAGGAATTGCTGAAAGTCTTCCCCTGCATGGATACAAGGAAAGGGGCAGTCATGCGGTAGTGGTACTCGTTGTTGAGGCCTTCTTCCAGACTTTTTTCCTGCAGGGTGAAGTGGCTCATCCAAAGGCTGGCAGTGAACAAACCAAGTCCGGCTATGATAATGATGATACCTGCTTTCCTGAATGCATCGTGCATGGGCTAGCTTTTTAAAAACTGATAAACCTTGTTCAGAATATTTCGACGGGGCTGGAGGCGTATGTTTTTGCCAAAGCGTTGGTTGAATAGTTTGACAATATCTTTTTCATGGCGCCGGTAAAACTCCGGGTCGAAATTTGCCAGCGCCAGGTTGGGGAGTACTTCTTCCAGCAAAGCTTCGTTTTTGAGCCATTTTTCGCATACCTCATGTCGCAGTCGAATGCCCATTGCCTGAAAGCCACTGACGACTTGGGAAGATCTATAAAAGTTGATGCGGAGGCTCTTTTTGCCATCAGGGTGTTCCCAATATAGAGTATCCTGGTCTGTTGGCAGGGAAGCCGGAACACTGCCGTAAACCTGGTATTCGAGGTGAAAAAATTTGGCAGAATTGAACCAGATCCCGGGTCGGTAGGCTTTGGGCTTTTTGCAAATGGTAAAAGCCAGGGTTTCTCCCATCATCCTGCCGGTGTACCAAACGGCCTCTATGGCCTTTCTGCCGGGCTGTGCCTGTCTGAGTTGTGCGCAATCTCCTATCGCATATACATCAGGGAGGTTGGTTTGGAGCTGATCATCTACCAGAATGCCATGTTCGCATTCCAACTCGCTGTTGCGAATCCAGTCTATGTTGGGTTGTACTCCGGTGGTGATGCCGACGAAGCCGCATTTTATTTGTTCGCCCTTGTCTGTTTGTACTGCTTCGACCCGTCCTGTCCCGTTGTCAATAATGCTTTGCAGGGCAGTATCCAGGCGCAGATCGATGCCGTTGTCGAGGATATGGCGGGTTACCATCGCAGATTCTTCGGGAGGGAGTATGTTATCCCAGTAATGCTTTTCCCGTACGAGGAAGGTAAGTGGAATGCCTCTGCTGTGCAGCATTTCTGCCAGTTCTATGCCAATTAAACCTCCACCGACTACTACTGCGCGTTTCAGGTCCTTGCTGTATTTTTCTATGTATTCGAGGTCCTGTAAGCTGTAGAGCCCTCGCACCCCTTCAAGTTCCTGCCCGGGCCAGCCAAAAAAACGAGGAGTAGAACCGGTAGCGATGATCAGTTTGTCGTAGGAAAGCTGTTGTCCGGTATCGAGCGCAACGGTTTTTGTATCTTTGTCGAAGCCTGTGACCCGTGCTTTTATGAGTTGAATGTTGTTCTTTTTCCAAAATTCCGGGGGATAGGGCCGGGTATCCTTCAAGCGCAAATCTCCCATGTACACGTACATGAGGGCAGTGCGGGAGAAGAAGTAATCAGACTCTGCGGAAATCATGGTGATGCTGTGGTCGCTCCATTTTCGTATAAATCGCGCTGCTGTTGCTCCGCTAATGCCATTGCCTATAATAATGATACGCATACACTGACTGTTTGCACCGCAGGATAAATGGTTAAAGAAAAATTAATCCGGTGGTCGTACCTTGCGGGAAGATTATTTTTTCCGTAATTACAAACTGTTCGGAAAAAATTTGTGTTAAGATAGTTGGTTAACAATCATAAATCCCACTGCATGAACAAATTTATACATTTTATAGCTTTCTTTTTATTGCCCCTCTTCAATATCTCTGCCCAATCTATCTTGACTTTCGAACCTGCTGATGTGGAGGAGGTGTTCCAGGCTGATATCAGCAACCTGTCTCTGGATTTGCAGCTGGAAACCATAGTGAGCAATACAAGTGACGATACCCTCCTGCTGAAATGGGAGCGCATGGTACTCAGCCAGCCCCAGGAGTGGCTGACTCAGGTTTGTGACAACAATTTTTGCTACGAACCTCCTGTTTTTACCAACTACAGCGAAGAGCACAATATCAATGAACCCGTAGTCATTTTACCGGGGGCTTCATTCAAACTTATATTCCATGTATTGCCCAAAGGAGTAGCGGGCACGGGGTCTTACGAACTTCCATTTTACCACATCAGTGACCCGACGGAAGAAATTGCCAAAGTAACTTTCAAGGCTGTGGTAGGCAATCTGAGCAATACCGCCAGGCTTAGCCGCCCCCGCTTTACTGTTTTTCCCAATCCGGCCAGTGAATACTTTGAAGTAAGTGGCAACGAGCGCATAGACCAGGTAGTGCTTTACAACCTGGTGGGGCGAACGGTCAAGACTTTTCAGGCATTTGACAATCGCAGGTATTTCATCAATGATTTGCCGGATGGTTTGTATCTGGTAAGTTTTGTAAGTCTGCAAAAGGGAGTACTGCGCACTGCCAGGTTGAGCAAGCGTTCCTATCGGCCTTAATCAGCTTTTAAGCGGGGTATTCTACAAAATTTCTCGGTGTTTCATACAGTCGGACGCTCAGATCGTATTTATCATCCAGATTGGATCGCAGGATATTCCAGATCACATAGCAGATATTTTCAGCAGTCGGAATCAATTCTTTGAACTCTTCCGTATCCAGATTTAGGTTTTTGTGATCAAAGCGAAGTTCTATCTTTTCTCTGATCAGGTCTTTGAGGATTTTCAGGTCTATCAGATAACCGGTTTCCGGATCTACCTCTCCGCTAACTTTTACTTCCAATTCGTAGTTATGCCCGTGGTAATTGTGGTTGTTGCACAAGCCAAAGACCGCCGCATTTTTTTCTTCCGACCAATTCGGGTTGTACAGACGGTGTGCTGCGTTGAAATGAGCTTTTCTAAAAACGGCAATCCTCATGTTGTTTTTCTTTTTTAACACCCGAATGGTACGAATGTTGAATCGCTTGCGTTTTTAGGAGCAAGTACCCTGTTTGGAAAATAATCAATAATGCGGCAAAGCCGTTTCCCATAATACAGGAAAAAAGTTAATTTTACAGGAATTAATTCATTTGTATCAATCAGAAGAAATTGGAACACAGCATACATCAATTCAGTTTGGAGGGTATAGGCGGAGAGCGAATTGAGTTTGCTTCGTTCAAAGGCAAAAAGTTAATTGTTGTCAACGTTGCATCAGCCTGTGGCTACACCCCACAGTACCAGCAACTGCAAGAACTCTACGAGAAGTTTGAAGATAAATTGGTCATTGTAGGTATCCCCTGTAATGACTTCGGAGGACAAGAGCCCGGTGATAATCAACAAATAAAGACCTTTTGCAGTACGCGGTATGGTGTCAGTTTCCCCATGGCTGCCAAAATTTCCATCAAAGGCCCGGATGCCCACCCTCTCTATCAGTGGTTGGGTAGTAAGGCACTCAATGGAAAAATGGATACACAGGTTCGCTGGAATTTCCACAAATACCTGCTTGACGAAAAGGGAGTATTGGTTCAAAGTCTTCCTTCAGCAGTAGAACCTTTCGATGAGGTAATCCTCAACTGGCTACAACCTTAATTTTGCACTCCTTTCTTCTGCCGGTACAGTAGATTGAGTACCTATGCAGTTTGCAGCTATTCCGGGATACGACAGACAAAAGGCCAATCTCAGCCAAATGGTGAGAGAAGACAGGCTCCCTCACGCCCTGATACTGGCGGGACCTGAAGGCAATGGCAAACTTGCCCTTGCTCTTGCATTGGCTCAGTTCGTACTTTGCCGCAACCCGTCAGAAAGTGATTCCTGTGGTGCCTGCCCCTCCTGCAGCAAAGCAAATCGCTATATCCACCCCGATATTCACTTTTCTTTTCCCACGATAGGTTCCAATGTAGTCAGCGATATGCACCTGCCGGAATGGAGAGAAGCACTCAACTATTCGCCCTGGTTAAGTAAAAATTTTTGGGCGACAGCCCTGGCGGGCGAAAAAGAAGGAGGCAACAAGCAACTGAACCTCAACAAGGAAGAGTGTAATAAGATCATACAAAAACTGAGTTTTAAGAGTTTTGAATCAGGCTACAAGGTGCTGATCCAATGGCTTCCCGAACACCTGGGCAACGAGGGCAACCGCCTGCTCAAACTGATTGAAGAGCCGCCTGAAAAAACGCTGATCATTTTTGTAACCGAACAGACAGACCAGATCTTGCCTACCCTGATCTCGCGATGTCAGTTGATCAAAATTCCGGCATTCAGCTACGAAATCATCTACCAATACCTGAAAGATAAGTTAGGGGTTGCGGAGAGTGAAGCGCAAACGATAGCCTTCATGGCAGACGGGAACCTTTTCGAGGCCATGCAGATCGCGGAGGCCAGAACAAGCGATGAGGCCCGCGCTTTTCTAGAGTGGCTGCGAGCTTGCTACAAGGGCATTCCCGCAGGAATGATCCATCAGGTAGAGGAAATATGCACGGGCAGCAAAGAAGCTCAGAAACAATTTTTGTTTTACGGCATCCACTTTTTCGGGGAGGTTTTGAAACAAAAATATGCAAAAGACCTGGCAGTGCAATTAAATGCTGAGGCCACCAAAACCGCAGAGAACCTGGCCGGGTTGTTGGAGGTAGATCAAATTGATCGCATCCTGCAGCTGTTCAATGATCGCTTTTTTTATCTTGAGCGGAATGCCAATGAAAAACTGCTTTTCCTGGATCTCAGCATCAAGGTGAAAAAGGTCTTCCGAAAAGAAAATTTTGCAGACATATTCGAACAACCTCTTACGGGGTTGCTAAACATAAAGTGAGTTGTTAATTAAAATTTCGATTAGATGGGATGCATAGGATGTACGGTGAGTGTTTCCAATGGCGATATAAAGGGCTGTGGCAGCAATGGTGCCTGCCAATCCGGTACCTGCAACAGACTAAATACCTTTGACTGGCTGGCGCGCTACGAGATCGACGAACCGGATGGTTTCAATATCGTGGAAGTGAGTTTCAAAAACGGTGCCCGAAAGGGTTTTTACATCAACGGGCAGCATACCAGAGCAATTACGGGAGATCATGTGGTGGTAGAAACCGCCAATGGGTATGATATCGGGGCTATTTCTCTTTCGGGAGATCTGGTGCGCCTGCAAATGAAAAAGAAGAGCGTTACGGAAGACAGTGTGATTCACAGTGTACTGCGCAAAGCCAACCAACGTGACCTGGAAAAACTACAGGAGGCACGGGATTTGGAAGTTTCCACCATGGTTAAGGCTCGCGTAATAGCCCGCACCCTGGGTCTGGAAATGAAAATCGGTGATGTGGAATACCAGGGCGATAAGCGCAAGGCTACTTTTTACTACACAGCAGACGGGAGAGTGGATTTCAGGGAACTGATCCGTCATTTTGCCAAGGATTTTAAGGTGAAAATAGAAATGCGTCAGATCGGAGCCAGACAGGAGTCTGCCCGCATCGGCGGATTGGGATCCTGCGGACGGGAACTCTGCTGTTCGACCTGGTTGTCTGACTTCAAATCGGTTTCTACAGCAGCAGCGCGCTATCAAAACCTGGCGATCAATCAGGCCAAACTTTCCGGCCAGTGCGGCCGTCTCAAGTGTTGCCTGAACTATGAACTCGATACTTATATGGAAGCCATCGATGCATTCCCCGACCATGCAGAAAAACTGGAAACGGAGAAGGGCAGGGTAGTGCTTGTCAAAACCGATATTTTCAAAGGCTTGATGTATTATGCCTATGAATCCGATGGTGGACGGGGCAAATTTTATCCCCTGGAATTGGAGCGCGTGCGCATGGTGGCTGAAATGAACAAAAAAGGACAGAAGCCGGTTGATCTTGAATCAATCGAGTTGAATGTTGCTACGACAGAGGAAAAGATGGATTACGAGGATGTGACGGGCGCGATAGACCTTCCGGAAGAAAAGAGAAACCGCAACAAAAAGCGCAGAAAAAACAGGCAAAAACCGAGAAAACCCGAAGGCAATACGCCACCGATGAATCAAGGTCGCAAAAACAACAATAACACTAATAGCAACCCAAACAACAATAAAAACAACAGAGGACCCAAAAAATAATTCCCCTTTTTTAAAAGTTGAAAAATAAATAAAACCATGAATTACGATGTGACAGTCATCGGCTCCGGCCCCGGAGGTTATGTAGCAGCTATCCGATGTGCGCAACTCGGTCTGAAAACAGCCATTGTCGAGCGCTACAGCACCTTGGGAGGTACCTGCCTCAATGTAGGTTGTATTCCATCCAAGGCCTTGCTGGACTCTTCTGAGCACTACCACAATGCCAAAGAAAAGTTTGCTACCCACGGGATTCACCTGAAAGACCTGACAGTGGACATGCCGCAGATGATCAGCAGGAAAGACGAGGTGGTGGATCAGACTGTCAAGGGCCTGGATTTTTTGATGAAAAAAAATAAAATTGACGTTTTTCAAGGACACGGAACCTTTGTGAGCGCCAACCAGATAGAAGTAAACAAGGCAGATGGCAGCAAGGAAACCATCCAGACGGCCAAAGCCATCATTGCAACGGGATCCAAACCCATCACACCGGCGAGTTTCAATTATGACAAAAAGCGCATCATCACTTCTACTGAAGCACTCAACATCAAAGAAGTACCTGAAAAAATGGTCGTCATCGGTGGGGGAGTGATTGGACTGGAGTTAGGTTCGGTTTATGCCCGCCTGGGTACTTCGGTTGAAGTAGTCGAATTCCTCGACAGCATCATCCCGGGTATGGACAAAGATTGTGGCAAAGAACTCATGCGTTCGCTGAAAAAGCTGGGCGTAACTTTCCACCTGAAACACATGGTAACCACCGTAGAAAATACCGGCGATAAGGTCAAAGTGGGTGTCAAATCCAAAGACGGAGACAAAACTTTCGACATCGAAGCCGATTACTGCCTGGTCGCCATCGGCAGAAGGCCTTACACCGACAAGCTCGGCCTTGAAAATATAGGTGTCGAGAAAGACGAAAAGGGCCGGATCAAGGTAGATCATCATCTGCAAACCAGCGTTCCGGGCATCTACGCCATCGGCGATGTGATCGAGGGAGCCATGCTGGCACACAAAGCAGAAGAAGAGGGGGTTTTTGTAGCAGAAGTGATGGCCGGCCAAAAGCCTCATATCGATTATAATTTGATTCCCGGAGTAGTATATACCTGGCCTGAAGTAGCAGGGGTCGGTAAAACCGAAACCCAGCTCAAAGAGGAAGGACGCGCATACAAGGTGGGTAAATTTCCCTTCAAAGCACTGGGTCGCGCCCGTGCCAGCATGGATACTGACGGGATGATCAAGGTGTTGGCAGACAAAGCTACCGATGAAATCCTGGGCGTTCACATGGTCGGCCCCCGCGTAGCAGATGTCATCGCTGAAGCCGTTGCCCTGATGGAGTTCCGCGCCTCTGCCGAAGATGCTTCCCGCATGAGCCACGCTCACCCCACTTATACCGAAGCACTCAAAGAAGCAGCACTGGCGGCTACGGATAATCGGGCGTTGCACGTCTGAGAGCTAGATTAAAAAATAAAACTGATTTGCTTTGCGTGAACCTCAAGTCATAATGGTTCACGCAAAGTTTATCTGGACACTGCTAATACTTTTCAGGCTCTTTGGGCTTGGGGAATAAATAGTTGAATATCAAGAATTTAATTTCTTTGTGTGTTCCCTTGTGTCGTAGTGGTTTCAATATCCCCCCAATCCAGCAAATATTGTATTTGCTATCTCCCACTCACCACTACCACGATCTCACCCCTGACTTTAGCCTGACTGCCATAATGGGCGATCAGATCGGCCAGGGTATCGGTGCGGACTTCTTCGTGTATTTTGGTGAGTTCACGGGCTACACAGGCCAGGCGTTCGGGGCCACAGTGCTCTGCCAGTTGCTCCAGGCACTTGACCAGCCGGTGGGGCGATTCGTATAGGATGAAGGTATGGTTCAGTTCTGATAATATTTTGAGGCGGGTTTGCCGGCCTTTTTTGTGGGGGAGGAAGCCCTCAAAGAAAAATTTATCGCAGGGGAGACCGGAGGCTACCAGGGCGGGTACGAAGGCAGTAGGGCCGGGCAGGCATTCGGTGACGATGCCTTTTTCGCGGCAAGCGCGCACCAACAGAAACCCAGGATCAGAAATTCCCGGGGTACCTGCATCGGATACCAGTGCAATGTTGGTACCGGCTTCGATCTGGGCGACGAAGTGATCTACGGACTGGTGTTCGTTGAAAGCATGGTAGGCCTTGACAGGCGTAGCAATTTGAAAATGCTGGAGAAGCTTGTGCGTCACCCGGGTATCTTCTGCCAGGATCAGTTGCACTTCGCCCAAGACCCGCAAGGCCCGTAGGGTGATGTCTTCGAGATTGCCCAGCGGGGTAGGCACGATGTACAGTCTGGCGGTCAAGGCAGGACGGATTTATACAGCCTGGATGGAAAAAGTATAGGTCTCCATGATCAGGTTGGCCAGGAGTTTTTCACAGGCATTTTTGACCTTGTCGGAAGCTTCGGCTTCGGAGTCTGCTTCTACGGTCATGGATACGTGTTTTCCTATCCGCACATCTGCTACGTCGTGAATGTTGATGTGTTTCAGGTTTTTGGCTACCGTTTTGCCCTGAGGATCCAGCAATTCTTTGTGGGGCATGATATCGATTTCTGCAATAAATTTCATAGACGAGGACTTAAAGATTGAATTAGGGATAGAAAAATATACAGCATGATGATCGGCGCCGGTGCCAGCAATCGTAACACAAGTGCCAGCACAACAGCTAACAGCACAAAGATAATTTTTATCTCATTTCCGGACCATCGCAACTGTTGAATTTTCAGACTGAACATGGGCAGCTTGCTCAGCAGGAGGAAAGAAAAGAGGAATACGACACCGACAAAGAAGCTTTCTGAAGAGAAAAACAGTTCTATCCAATTTGGCAGGGGATCGGGAAACAATAGCCAGGAGCCAAAAAACAAGGCGCTGGCAGGAGAAGCCAGTCCCTTAAATTCGTAAGACTGTTCCGGATCCAGGTTGAATTTGGCAAGGCGGAAAGCGGTAGCTACAGGGAGCAAAAAGGCAAGCCAACTGAGGGCCGTTCCCGGATGTTGAAGCTGCCAGAAATGAAAGATGATGAGGCCCGGCAGCCAACCAAAACTGACCACATCAGCCAGGGAATCCAGCTGTTTGCCCAGTTCGCTGGGGGCATTGAGCAGGCGGGCACTGGCGCCGTCGAGAAAATCTGCCAGAAGTGCCAGTGCCATAAAAAGGAAGGCGCGCTCGTATGTTCCATTGAAGACCATGATGGAAGCCAGGCAGCCAAAATAGAGGTTCAAACCCGTGATAATATTCGGTATCGATTTTATCATGCAATGCTGTTTGCCTGCAAATTTCTATATTTCTATGCACTCGGAAGCAGATTTCTGTTTATTTGTGCGGAATTACCGCTTTTATGCACATTGGCTGTTATGTCAATGCGTTTCTTTAGTTAATTTTGAACGATAAACTGGATCTATGGCAGGTATGGTAAAGGCTTGGTTTTTCTTCGGCATGCTTGTGCTGGCACTTGCCTGTACGCAGGAAGAGGTGTCGGATGACTGGCTGAAGGAACTGGATTTGAGCAAGGAGGTAGCCGAGGAGGTAGAAATTCTGTACAGCGACTCTGCCAAAGTGCGGGTGCGTATTACCGGTCCGCGCATGGATTACCTGGCCGATCGGGCCAATCCCGTGCAGGAGTTTCCGAAAGGAGTATTCGTGGAGTTTTATGACGAGGACCTAAACGTGACCAGCACGCTTTCCGGAAATTTCGCGCAGCGCTTTGAAAACAAAAACCTGATCATTGTGAGGGATAGCGTTGTCTGGCAAAGCAATGAGGGCGAAAAACTGGAAAGCGAGGAGTTGATCTGGGACGAACAGGAGCAGCGGGTTTACACCCAAAAATTTGCGCGCATCACCCGGGAGGACGAGGTCATTTACGGTTATGGTTTTGAAGCCACGCAAAACTTCAAGGATGCCAGGATCAAAGCTGTCACGGGAAGAATAAAAGTGAAGGACATGGAATCGGGCCCTGCCGATTCGTCGCCAACAAATAATATTGTCGAATAATGACTATAGCAACCATTGTCTTTGCACTCGGATTGTCTGCCGTTTTTTCGGGATCAGAAATTGCCTTCATTTCTGCCAACAAACTGCGGATGGAATTGCTCAAAAAGAAGGGGGGCAGAAGGGCGAAGATTTTAGCGGATTTTTTTGAAAACCCTTCCAACTTCCTGGGGGTCATGCTCGTGGGCAACAACATCGCCCTGGTGGTGTTTACGGCTTTGATTACGGGATTGTTTGCCCCCTGGATAGACTGGATGGTAGGCGAAGGACTGCTCTCTCTCTTGCTAAACACCCTGCTGATCACCATCATTGTGCTGATTTTCGGCGAATTTCTTCCCAAAACACTGTTCCGGCTTTACGCCAATGAGGTGCTGGTATTGTTGGCTTACCCGCTGAAGGTACTTCAGTGGATATTGGCGATACCTGCGTATATCACCCTGGCACTGGCTAATTTTGTCATAAAAATCGTTTTCAAAGCGCCGGTGTACGAACCCAGTCAGGTATTTACGCGGCTGGATCTGGAAGAATTGATCATGGATCCTCGTAGTTCAGAGTCAGAAGAGGAGATAGACAAAGAACTTTTTGGCAAGGCCCTGAATTTGAGAGATGTACGCGTACGAGACTGCATGGTCCCTCGTACCGAAATCGAATACATAGATCAGACAGCCGACCTGCAGGAACTGGAGCAATTGTTTCGGGAAACCAAACTTTCCCGCATCATCGTGGTCGAAAACGATGTGGACAATGTCCTGGGATACGTACACCACCAGCAGTTGTTGAAAGATCCGGAGAGCGTAGCGAAGCTGATTCTTCCCATTCCTTTTGTGCCGGAGGTCATGCGCGTATCCGAACTGCTCAACCGCTTCATCAAACAGCGCATCAACATCGCCTGTGTGGTGGATGAATTCGGAGGCATCGCAGGTCTGATTACGCTGGAGGACATTCTGGAAGAACTCTTCGGGGAGATCGAAGACGAGCACGATCAGGAGGAATACGTCGAAACACGCGTATCAGAAAATGAGTATATTTTTTCGGGGAGACTGGAAATTGACTACCTCAATGAAAAATACGAAGAACTGTCCTTCCCGGAGGGAGACTATCACACCTTGTCGGGGTACCTGGTTACAACAGTTGAAACCATACCGGAACAGGGAGCGGAAATCGAACTCGATGGCTATCGGTTTATCCTGGAACTGGTCAGCGATACCAAAATAGAAACGATACGAGTCATCAAACTATCGGATAATACGACACAGGTGTCCTGATCTGTGCTATTGCCAAAACGGATAACTGGATTATGAAAACAAGAGAGCTTCGCGTTCCTGAGCACTGGCATCGGATCAGGACCATTGACATGCACACGGGAGGAGAACCACTGAGGGTAATCCTGGATGGTTTTCCCGAACTTAGCGGAAATTCCGTACTGGAAAACCGCCGTATCCTGATGCAGGAATACGATTATCTGCGAAAAGCCTTGATGCACGAACCCAGAGGGCATGCCGACATGTACGGTTGCGTTCTTACCCCTCCCAATGACCCCGGAGCTGATTTTGGCATTATCTTTTTGCACAATGAGGGTTACAGTACCATGTGCGGCCATGCTACCATTGCGATTGCGAAACTAGCCGTTATGATGGAATGGGTGCAAGTCACTGAGCCTTACACTTACCTGAAAATAGACGCACCCTGTGGCCGGCTTGATGTGTCGGTGCGGGTAGAAAATGGCGACGTGCAGTTTGCCCGGTTTCGGTGTGTTCCCTCTTTTGTGGTGGCACTGGACCAGCAGGTGGAGGTGCCAGGACTTGGAACGGTATCCTATGACCTGGCTTATGGCGGAGCTTTTTATGCCTATGTCAATGCCGAAGCTCTGAATTTACCGTTGGTTCCTGAGCGTTACAGTGAAATCATTCACAAAGGCATGGCCATCAAGCGGGCAGTGATGGCGGCTTCTTCCAGTGTCAGGCATCCTTTTGAAGAAGATCTCAGTTTCTTATATGGGACCATATTTATTGGAGGTCCGGTTACTCCCGGCGTTGACAGCCGCAATGTCTGCGTTTTTGCCGAAGGTGAAGTTGACAGAAGTCCTACGGGATCGGGCGTTTCAGGTCGATTGCCTTTGCATTATGCCAGAGGTGAGATTGGAATCGGAGAAACCATGAGTTTCGAGAGCATCCTGGGCAGCGTTTTCAAAGGAAAAATTGTAGAAGAGCAGGATTATGGTCCTTTCCGGGCTGTCATTCCGGAAGTGGAAGGCACGGCGTACATCACCGGCCGACATGAGTTTTTGATAGATCCGGATGATCCCTTCCGGCATGGGTTCTTCTTAAGATAAAGCGTATAGGAAATGCAGGACAACAGAGCAAACTGGCAAATATGGATTGATACCGGAGGTACCTTTTCCGATTGTATTGCGATTTCCCCTGAGGGAGAAATGATTCGAATAAAGGTATTGAGCAGTTCGGCGATCAGAGGTACCCTTACCGGGCGCAAGGCTCCGGGGGTTTATACTTTTCGCCACAACTGGCGTTTTACCGGCAACCCTTTTCCGGGATTTACGGGTTTCTTGCTGCAAAACCCGGGGGATCGTTTCCGGGTTTTGGCGCTGGATACGGATCTCATGGAGGTTCAACTGGATAGAGATTTTTTGCTGGAGGAGGCAGCCGATTTCGAATTGTTTACCGGCGAGGAAGCTCCCGTTTTAGCCGCCAGGCTGGCTACAGGTACGCCTCCCGACAAAGATCTGCCGCCTATTGATATGCGTCTGGGCTCCACCAAAGGTACCAATGCACTGTTGGAGCACAAAGGGGCCAAGGTGACTTTGTTGATTACGGAAGGTTTCAAAGACTTGATTTTTATTGGTACCCAGCAACGCCCCAATCTGTTTCAGCTCAATGTGCCGGATCCCTTCTTGTTGTTTGATGAGGTGATTGAAGTGCCCGAGCGTTTGGATGCTTCCGGCGAGGTCATTTTGGAACTGACGGAAGAAGCGGCGGCTGCTGTCGCAAAAAAGGTAAGCAATGAGGTAGTTGCTGTCGCATTTTTACATGCTTATAGAAATCCGGCTCACGAAAAACTGATGGCTCAGGTGCTGGAAAATGCCGGGCTGACAGATATTTCCCTGTCCCACGTGCTATCTAATGCCATAAAAATTTACCCCAGAGCCCAGACGGCTCTTGTGAATGCCTACCTTTCGCCCATCATCAACGCTTACCTGGGAAGCATCCGGAACAGTCTGGACCTTGGCGATGCCGATCGTCAGCGCAGGCTTAGGGTGATGACCAGTGCGGGCGGACTTGTAGATGCTGCTTTTTTCCAGCCTAAGGACAGCCTGTTGAGTGGCCCTGCCGGCGGAGTAGTCGGAGCAGCGAACATAGCAGCAGACCTGGGATATCAGAAAGTACTGAGTTTTGATATGGGCGGTACCAGCACCGATACAGCCAGGTACGATGGCAGTATGGACTACGATTTTATAACCCGTATCGGTGGCATTGAAATGTCCAGTCCCACAGTAGCTATTGAAACGGTAGCTGCCGGAGGCGGTTCGATTTGTAGTTTTGACGGGTACAAACTCACTGTTGGTCCCGAAAGTGCAGGCGCGAGTCCCGGACCTGCTTGTTATGGTGCCGGTGGCCCACTGACCATCACCGATGTCAACCTGCTGATGGGCAAGTTGGATAGTGCTGAGATGGGGATTCCGGTTAGCAAAGCTGCTGCCGAAAAGGCGCTGGAAGCTTTGCAAAGCTTGATTTTGGAACAAAGTGGGATTGCTTTTGAAGCGAAAGACCTGCTTCGCGGGTTTGAGCAGATTGCCAATGAAAAAATGGCAGAAGCCATCCGGGGTATTTCAGTGAAGAAGGGTTTTGATCCCCGGACTTATACCCTCTTGGCTTTTGGCGGGGCCGGTGGATTACATGCCTGTTCAGTGGCCGCCCTGCTGGGGATAGACGAAGTGATTGTGCCTTATGACGCGGGCTTGCTAAGTGCTTATGGTATTGGACATGCCCGTGTAGAGCGGATGGCCGGGTATCAGGTGTTGGATAGCTGGGATGCCTTTCGGCCAAAACTGGATGAGGTGAGAACATCGCTGGAACAGGAAGTATTCCGTCAGTTGATTGCGGAGGGGTGCGATGAGGATGCTCTGGCTATTGACAAAGTTTCTTTGTTTTTGCGTCTGAAAGGACAAGAATACGCTTTGGAAGTGCCCTGGCAAAATGATTTGGCGATGATTCCAGAAAGATTTGAGCGTGCTTACAAAAAGCTGTTTGGATACTTTCCTGATAACCGTGGCCTCGAAGTAGAAAGCCTTAAAGTGATCGGGTATTACCAGCCACCAAAGATCAGCCGCTTTTCCGGTACCTGTGCGAGCTATGATCCGCAGCCCTTTAAAAAGAACTTTGTTCCGATACTTGATCGCGAGATACCTGTTTTTCGATGGGATGACCTGAATTGTGGTGCGCAGATCAAGGGACCGGCTATCCTGCTGAACCCCACTTCTACGGTATATGTAGATGGTACCTGGGAATTGAATATCCAGGAAAACCAGCATGCAGTGATAACCAACCTGATGCAGCAGAAGAGTCATGCCAAACCTGAAAACGAACTCATAGAACTAGAGCTTTTCACCAATCGGTTTTCGGCGATAGCCGATGAAATGGGAGCTCAGTTGCAGCGCACTTCTATTTCTGTTAACATCAAGGAGCGGCTGGACTTTTCCTGCGCCATACTGGATCAGCATGCGCGACTGCTTGTAAATGCGCCGCACATCCCTGTTCATTTGGGAAGTCTGGGCATTTGCGCACGCCTGGTGTTGGACAAGCTTCCCATGGAAGAAGGAGATGTAGTCATCACCAATCACCCCAAATACGGGGGATCCCATTTGCCGGATATTACCCTGATGAGTCCGGTATTTGATGACAGGCGACACCTGATTGGTTACGTCATCAACAGGGCGCACCATGCCGAATTGGGAGGCAAACGTCCGGGATCCATGCCTCCGGATGCTAAAAACCTGGAAGAAGAGGGCATTGTCATTCCCCCTACTTATCTGGTAAAAAAGGGACAGGTACAGTGGCGTCTGATGCGCTCCTTGCTTTGCGGTGGTGCGTATCCGAGCCGCTCGGCAGACGAAAACATAGCAGATATCAACGCGGCCCTGGCTTCCCTGCGAAGGGGAAGTGAAGCGTTGAAAGACCTGGTTAGGCAATATGGCCTTGAAAAGGTGCATACTTACATGCAAAAACTTAAGGACAATGCTGCAGCCATCCTGCAGGAGCACATCCAGGCCTGGGAGGGACAGGTATTCAGTGCCGAAGAATCGCTGGATGACGGCCACGTCATAAAAGTAACTGTAAGCGTCCGTGAGGGTCATGCGGATTTTGACTTCACCGGCACTTCTGAAGTTCATCCCGGAAACCTGAATGCCAATGTGTCTATTGTTTACAGTGCGGTATTGTACGTGCTCAGACTTTTGTGTCAAAAGCCCATTCCTCTGAATGAAGGGCTGATGCAGAAAGTAAGCATACAACTGCCTGACTCCTCTTTTTTACATCCCGTATTTCCTGATGTTCCCTCGGATTGTCCGGCTGTAGTAGGTGGCAATACCGAGGTAAGTCAGCGATTGGTAGATACCTTGTTGAAGGCCCTTAGATTGTCGGCTTGCAGTCAGGGAACCATGAATAACTTTTTGTTTGGCAACGACACTTTCGGATATTATGAAACCATTTGTGGAGGTACAGGTGCCGGGCCGGGTTTTCGCGGGCGTTCGGCAGTCCATCAACACATGACCAATACCCGGATTACAGATGCCGAAGACATGGAATTGAAATACCCGGTCAGGCTGCAACGCTTTGCTGTAAGAAAAGCTTCCGGAGGAAGAGGACAGTGGCCCGGGGGGGATGGAATTATCCGGGAGGTAGCATTTCTCGAACCTGTCGAAATGACCATCCTGAGCCAGCATCGGGTAATCAGTCCTTTTGGAATGGAAGGAGGGCAACCCGGTGCTACCGGAGAGCAATACATTATCCGGAAAGACGGAACAAGGATCCGCTTGTCCGGAGTTGACAGTGCAGCACTTCAACCCGGAGATCGGGTGTTGATTCTCACTCCAGGTGGTGGTGCCTGGGGCAGTGAAAAAGAAGGCAGTGATGAATAAACTACCACCCATCATAGAATGTGTGCCCAACTTTAGTGAGGGAAGGGACAAGGCCGTCATAGACGCTATTGCTCAGGCTATTTCTGCAGTTGAAGGAGTCAAACTGATGCATGTGGACATGGGCGAAGATGCGAATCGTACGGTGATGACCTTTGCAGGGGATCCGGAAGCGGTCGTGAAGGCAGCTTTTGAGGCGATTCGGATAGCTTCCGAAAAGATCGATATGCGTAGTCAGACAGGTGCCCACCCCAGAATAGGTGCTACGGATGTATGTCCTTTGATTCCGGTAGCTAACATTTCTCTGGAAGAAGTAGTGGTTTATGCTCGCGAACTTGGTCAGAAAGTAGGAGAGGAATTAGGTATTCCGGTATTTTTGTACGAAGCAGCTGCTACAGTGTCGGAGAGAAAAAACCTGGCGACGATCCGTTCCGGAGATTATGAGGGACTGGCAGTTAAATTGAAGGACCCTAACTGGAAACCTGATTTCGGTTCCACGGCCTTCAATGCCCGCGCGGGTGCTACGGTCATCGGTGCCCGGGATTTTTTGCTGGCGTACAATGTAAATCTCAATACCCGATCCCTGGCCCTGGCAAAGGCCATTGCCGCAGAAATCCGGGAATCTGGACGAATTACCATAGAAAATGGCAAAAAGATCCGCATTTCTGGTAGGTGTAAAGCGGTCAAAGCGATAGGATGGTACATGGAAAGTTTCGGATTGGCTCAGGTATCTATGAATCTGGTCAACAGACATATTACTCCTTTGCATATCGCTTTTGAGACTTGCCGGGAAATTGCAGCCATGCATGGGGTGGAAGTTACCGGTTCCGAACTCATTGGCATGGTTCCCCTTCAGGTTTTTGTAGATGCTGGCATTTATTTTGCACAAAAGCAAGCGCTGCATCCCGCTGAATTATCCGAATCAGAACTTATTGCTATTGCTGTACAATCTCTTGGACTGGATGCCTTGGGGCCTTTTAGTGCCCGGGATCGGATTATTGAGTATCAACTGTGAGAAGCGTGTCTATGGTTCTTTTCTTTGCTCCATCTCCTCTATAATTGCAGCCACTTCCGTTTCCGGGGCAGCTACCAAGCGGCTGATCAGATTCAGAGGGAGACCTTCTTCAAAATAGGCCTTGTAGATTACTTCCCTTTTTTTCTTTTCCAAGCCTTCTTCACGACTTTTCGTGACCGTCGCTTCATAGTGAGAGATAAATTCTTTAGCCATCCTGGGATCTGTTTTCTGAATGATTGAAATAAGGTCTTTTTCTTTGGGAACCAGCTCCCATAAATATAACAAAATTACCTGTCTGTGGTGATAGTTGCTGGCTTGGCTCAGCGCCGAAACAATGGTTTTTATTCTCTTTAACAAAGCATCGGGATGATGACTGTATTTCTTTGTCAGCAATACAGACAGCAACAGAGCGTCTTCCAATTGCAACAAAGAGGATTCCTCGAGGTCATGGGTATTGATGAATACCCAGTCAAACTCCGGAACATAATTCAACTCAGCTACATAAACGCCGGAAAACCCTGCTCGTATCTTTTTAAGATCCCACCGATCTCTACCATGATAGAAAATCACGGGAATAATCGGAGCCAAAGACTTGTTATTGATGATTTGATCTACATATCCATTCGATAAATACCTCATGAGTTGATACGGAAGCTTTTCGTCTTTGTAGCTTTTGTGCTCTAAGAGCAATACCAGTTTGGCCGATACTTCCGATTTATCGCTATAGGGTACCTCAAAAACAACATCTGCAAAATGCTCGGAAAGTTGATTGTCCACATAACTGGATTTGGTCAGCGACAAGCGGTTTATATCCAGTTTTTCGCGGAGCTCTAATGGCAATAAATACTCAAAAAAACCTCGTGAAAAGGAGAGGTCTGTCATCAGGTGTTTCATCAACTGATCGTGCCGGGGACGTATGTTTTTTTCTGACATGCCTTAAAGTTAAGAAACAACACATTGCCTTGATAATGTGTGTCTTAACCTGTCTTTCTTTGTCCGAAAAAGGACAAAAAGTTCACAAGCCCATTTCTAAGGAATTGAGCTTGTTTAGACTTTTGGTTATTTCAATGACAGTTTTTGTCACTTCACCACCAATATCTTTCGATTAACCGGGTACAGCCATTCTATGCCCCTGGTGGTGACGATGGCATCTTCCTCTAAGGGTATTCGAAGTTTCTTGCCGCCCCATTCCGGTATTTTGGTATAGGCAAACAACTCTATGGAAAGGAGGTTGCTTGGTTTGATTTCATAGCCAAGTCTTACCGGATTGAAGAAAGCAATAGAGGGGCCTATGCCGTGTCCCCAATTGCCTACCGAATGGCAACCTATCATGACATCTGTGATATCATCGTCACTGGGTTGGTTGAAGGTGGTCATGGCTCCGAAACCGGCATCGCGGAGTGCCTGGTGGATACTTTGCTCAGCTTCTTTGGCAGTCATGCCTGCTTTGATGGTTCCGGTGATGACTTGCCGGGCTTTCAGTCCTTGTTCATAGGCAATTCGGAAGCTTTCGGGAACTTCGGTTTCTCCTTCTTTGAGCACGTATGCTACCCTTTTCATATCGGTATAAAAATTCATCAAGCCTACTCCCCAGTCTATCATGAGGATGTCTCCCCGTTGGATAATTCGATCACTTGAGGTCGCTTCGATGCCATCTGGTCCGGTGATATAAACAGAGGGCATGCCGAAAGAGGTACCCAGGTTATTTTTGTGAAGTTCTTCCATCATCCACCAGGCCACATCTTCGAGTGTGGTAATACCCGGAGTAATTACAGCATTGGATAATGCTTTTTCTGCAATCTGGTAGGACAATTCTCCAGCTTCCGCGAAAGCTGCAATTTCACTGGCCACGCGTCGCGATCTGAAGTCAGAGGTGAGTTTTTCTGCAGAAACAAAGCGGTTTGCATATTTTTCTCCCAATATTTCGCTTAGCTCGAGAAATTCGGAGTAGGAAAGGCCGTCTGCTCCACCAAAATTTTTGGAATAGTTGAGACCTATCTTTTGGGGGTTTCTGGTTTTGACAAAGTCAGATAGTTCCGAAGCACTACCGAAATAGTCATAAACGCCGCCTTCTTCCAAAAGGTAGCCACTCATTCCGAGGGCAGCTCTCTCTATTCTGCCTTCTCCTTTGTCAAAAAATACATAGTACCCATTTTGGGAAGTGTATCCGCCACCCATGTCTGCCCAGAGGGGATCGTAATCGCCCTCGCGGTTGGTAATGATCCACATATCTATGCCGTTTTCGCGCATGACCTCGGGCAATATCAAATCAAATTTGTCAGCACGTATGCTGTTCATTTTTCGCCATCGGCGATGTGCTTCCTGTGCAGCAAGTTCTGTCGGCAATATACCCGGAAGCAATGCCATACAAAAAAGGAGGGAGCAGAATCGGGTTAAGGAGTGCATAGTAGTTTGGTTTATTGAATGATGTATTTTTTTAGGGACTTAATTTAAGTGCGCGTTTGAATTCATCCATTTTGATTTCCCCCTGCCATCTTTGAATCAGGGTGCCGTCTCTTCCAATGAGCAGGTAGTCAGGATAATAGTTGCCCAGTCCAATGCGGTTTTTAAAACGGTTAGGATAGGGGTGGTTGTCTTGTATATGTTGCCAGGATAGTTGTTCTTTTTTAATGAAGGCTTTGAGGGTTGTCAGTTTTTCATCAATGGATATACTCAGGATATAGACTTTCCCTTTGCGGTGTATTTTTTTGAGCAGCGGATTATTTTCCCGGCAGGGAGGACAGGCCGTAAACCAAAAATCAAGCAGTACGGGTTTTTCCGATAGGAGATCATCCAGTTCCAGAGGATTCAGGTGGATGTCAAGTAAGTACAGATTGGGTACCTCCATTCCTTCTTTCCAGCCGTATTGAGTGGAGGGATAGGTCAGCGTATCCCAGAGAATGGTTCGGGGAATGTTGGAAAATTGAGCCTGCAGACCCGGTTGCAAGCCTGTAATTAGCAAGGTCGGAAGGAGGACGTTCCGCAAAAAAATTTTTGTTGCTGACATAAAATGGGTGAATATCCGGCACATTAAGTTAGGGAATAATGCCCCCATTTGGAAATGCTGCTACGTGATTTTGGTGAAAAATAATTCAAAGCCGGATTGATTTTTTAATTAGATGTTGTTACATTTGTTGTAAATACATTAATTAAAAAATCACTTAATTATGGCAACTGCAACCAAATGGGTAATTGATCCTGCGCACAGCGTAGTAGAATTCAAAGTAAAACACCTGGTAATTTCTACGGTAACCGGTAAATTCAAAAAATTCGAAGGTTCTCTGGAAGCAGCATCCGATGATTTCGACGGAGCAAAAGCAAGCTTCAGCCTTGATGTGGATAGCATAGACACCAACGTAGCTGATAGGGATGCTCACCTGAAAAGCGATGACTTTTTTGCGGCAGATCGTTTTCCAAATATTGTATTCGAAGGCACATTGAGCAAAAAAGGCAGCGATGACTATGTGCTTACAGGAAACCTCACCATGCGCGACGTAACGAAAGAGGTTAGCCTGGAGGTTGAACATGGCGGTATTATGGTCGATGGATATGGCCAGACCAAAGCGGGATTTGAGATTGAAGGAAAGGTCAACCGAAAGGAGTTTGGTTTGCAGTGGGATATGGTGACCGAAGCAGGTGGGGTGGTTGTTTCAGATCAGGTTAAGTTAAGTTTGAACATTCAGTTGTTGAAAGTCTGACAATTTTGCCGGAGTATCTGCAAATCAGCAGATACTCCGGTACTTATTTTTCTTCGAGCGTTTTCTTTCTTTGCCTGACAATGTCCCTTATGAGTTGTTCGGGTAACTCCCGATCCATTGGCAATTGCACGGCTCCTTTCGAATATTTTAGCCCGCACGCTTCGAAACGCGACTGAAAGGCTACTATCCCGGAAGAAGTAGGGTAAAGTCCAATATGTTTTTTGGCAGCGCCGAAATATACCAGAGGACCTTTCAGTTTGTAAGCCGGCATGCCATAACTGATTTCCTCTGTCGCTTCGGGAGCCTCTTCTTGTATCCATTTGCGCAGCTGTTGTAGCAATAGCTGTACTTCCTTTGAAAATTTGCCAATGTAAGCATCTACTGTATCAGCCATCCGGTATTAATTGGTGAGTGTGTCGAGGATAGCTGCAGTAGGGTGTTGTTCTCTTGATCTTGCATGATCAAGAGCAGTCATGCCTTGTTGGTCACGAATATTGGGGTCTGCGCCGTTTGCAAGAAGTAGCCGGACCATTTCTTCTTTCCCAAACATGGCCGCAAAAATCAAGGGGGTGGTTTGGCCGCTATTGACGGCATTTACGTCGGCTCCTGCTTCGATGAGCGCTTTTGCAACCCCGGTATATCCTTTGAAACAGACACCCATAAGGGCTGTGTTGCCTGCCATGTCCCGTGCATCGATTTCGGGCTTGTGCTGTAGCAGCAGGTCAATGATGGCCGGGTTGCCCAAATAGGTAGCGAGTAGGAGGGGGCTGGAACCGCGTTCGTCTTTTTGGCGGAGGCTTTCAGGTGATTGTTTGAGTATTTCCTCTACCGCATTTGCATCCTGGTTTTTGATGGCATCAAAGATATTCATAGCAAGTTTTTTGAAAAAAAAGAAAGCAAGAGGCGAACATGTCACCCCTGCTTTCGGCAGTATGGAAAGAAAATTTATCTTAAGTGAAACACCGCTGCATGTAAACGGGGCGTTTCACGCTTTGTTCATTTAAAAGCAATTATGCTTTCAAGCCTAAAGTTAACCCTTATATTTGATTGACAAAAACGATATTTTCTATGTTTTAATCGATTTTTTCGATGAATGTACAACAAGTTGATTACATCCTGGCAGTAGCAGAGCTAAGGCATTTTGGCCTGGCGGCCGAAAAATGCAACATTACCCAGTCTACCATCAGTACCATGGTTTCGCGCTTTGAGGAGGAGTTAGGGCTGCAGTTGTTTGACCGAAAGACAAAGCCCATTACCATCACACTGGAAGGCGAGGAGGTGATTAAGCAGCTTAGCATCATAAGAGAGGAACTGGGGGTTCTTAAAGAAAAAGTACAGGAACTGAAGGGCGAGGGCAGGGGAGAACTTAGGATAGGAGTCATTCCTACCATAGGTCCTTATCTGCTTCCACTTTTTTTGCATGATTTTGTCCAAAAGCATCCTGATATACAATTTGAAGTGAGTGAAATTACTACAGAACAAATTGTGCAGGACATCCTGAATAGAAGGTTGGACATAGGCATTGTATCCATTCCTTTGCGGGAGCCTGCTATTAGGGAGGTTTTTCTGTACGACGAACCTTTTTTGTGTTATGATCCTCAAAAAGACAAACAAGGGGGCACCTGCCAGGTCAAGGACCTTGATTACGATAGGCTTTGGTTATTGGAAGAGGGGCATTGTATGCGTACCCAGGTGGAAAAGATCTGTGCTTTTCAGGAAGCCCGGCGGCTAAGCAGAAACCTGGATTACAAGTCAGCTACGATCCATACCCTGATCAAACTCGTCAAAAAGAGCATGGGGATGACCTTGCTTCCCTTCCTTTCAACGATTGACCTGACAGCCAGAGATCGAAGCCATTTGTATCATTTTGAAACGCCCATTCCCTGCCGATCGGTTGGGTTGATTGCCCATCAGTATTTTGCGAAGAGGACCTTGCTGGAAAGCTTGCAGCAACACATTGAGGGGTGTATTGCCACAAAACTTCCTGAAGTCAAAGGACCCTATCGTGCGGTAGATCCGCTTTGATATTTGCAGGGTTTTTCTTTGCGATGGGTTGTGTTACCCATCGCTGAGGAGTTTCGCCACCTTCGGGGCTTTGTCAGATTATTATTGCCAAAGGCTAAAAGCCAACCGCCTTCATCGGTCACTATTCACCAGACCAGGCAAGTCTCAACACACAAAAACTCTGTAGGTGGTGACCTAACAATCTTGGAAATATTGCTTTCCTCGGTTATTACAGCATAAAATAAGTCAGGTTCTATCCTGCGGGTGAATTTTTTTTTACATTAGATTTTCTTTTTAGCGAAGCAAACAGACGCAAATAAGTCAAAACAGAATGAAAAACACCCAACAAATCGGCCTGATTTTGGGCCCTGTCCTTTTTGTGTTGATCCGCTTATTTTTTTATCCCGAGGGTTTAAGCCCGGAAGCCAATGCTGTTTTTGCAACGACGGTCTGGATGGCTGTATGGTGGATTACGGAGGCTGTGGGTATAGAAGTTACGGCGCTGCTGCCCATTGTTCTTTTTCCTTTGACGGGGGCATTGCCGTTGGCAAAAACTACGGTTGCTTATGGAGACAAGTACGTCTTTCTTTACATGGGGGGCTTCATGTTGGCGATTGCCATCGAAAAATGGAATCTTCATCGACGTATTGCCTTGAATATCATTCGACTAATTGGTACAGACATCAACAAAATTATCCTGGGCTTCATGGTAGCGACGGGTTTCATGTCAATGTGGATATCCAATACAGCAACGGCAGTTATGATGCTGCCTATTGCCATGGCGATTGTAAAACAGCTGGAAGACAATCCCGAAACCCTGGAGCATGAAAACCTCACCTTCGGAAAGGCTCTGATGTTGGCCATTGCTTACAGTGCTTCGATCGGAGGGGTTGCGACTTTGATAGGAACGCCACCCAACCTGGTTTTGGCGGGGGTAGTGAAAGAAACTTATGGCATAGAGATTTCCTTTGCCGAGTGGATGCTGGTAGGCTTGCCTATTTCTGTGGGTTTGTTGTTCATCACCTGGTATTATCTGACGAAGGTTGCTTTCAAGTTTCAGCAGAAGGGATTTCCGGGAGGCAAAGAAGAGATCAACCGCCAGTTGAAAAGCCTGGGGCGTATCAGTCGGGAAGAAATATTGGTACTGATTGTATTTGTTTCTATGGCGCTGGCCTGGATCACGCGTTCTTTTGTGCTGAAAAAATTTATTCCGGCATTGGATGATACGCTGATTGCCATGATAGGAGCCATTATCTTATTTATGCTGCCTGCGAGTGGCAAGGGAGAGAAAATTCTGGACTGGAAGAATGCTGTAAAGCTTCCCTGGGGCATTCTTTTGCTGTTTGGCGGGGGACTTTCCCTGGCAGAGGGTTTTACTTCGAGCGGACTTGCCGGTTGGTTTGGCAGCCAAATGACATTGCTTGCCGGCGTACAGATTTTAGTTTTATTGTTTATTCTGGTGGCTGCAGTTAATTTCCTTACCGAGGTAACTTCCAACCTGGCCACTACAGCAATGCTGTTGCCAATCTTGGCTCCGATGGCGCTTTCGATAGACGTACATCCCTATTTGCTGCTGGTTCCGGCAACCCTGGCGGCTTCCTGTGCTTTTATGCTTCCCGTAGCCACGCCGCCCAATGCGGTGGTTTTTGGTTCCGGTTATTTGCGCATACCGGATATGGTACGCACCGGAGTAGCTTTAAATGTCATTTCAATCATCATTGTGAGCTTGCTGGTGTACTTCCTGTTGCCAATGATTTGGGGTTTTGAACCTCTGCCATTTCCTGCAGAAATGGGTGGAAAGTAGCGATTAGGGTTTTTTCCACTCAATGGGGCTGACGTCGTCGTGGTTAAGTATCCTGGATCCTATGCGGTCTATGCGCATGATGAGCTGGCAGGCGGGATCCGGGCAAATGATTCTGGCATCTGTTTCCATCCAGTCTGCCGGGTGGTTGTTTCTTTGTTTGGCAGGTAACAACGGAATACAGGATTGTAAGGCGTACAAACAAAAGTTTTTGCCGTCAGGGAGAGACAATTTCCCTCCTTTCAGGAAAAAGGAGTCTCCGACTGCCATGTCGCAAGTGCAATGACCGTTTATTTGTTCGACATGGACGCAGAGGTCATGCAGTTCAAATTGATCGGGTCTGAGCTGTGGGGTGTCTTCCATGTTTTGTTGTTTTAAGGAGTTGTCAATTGGTCTGCTTTTCTGCCATAGGCAGTACCAATAGCGAGGATGACCATGACAAGTAGTCCCCAGGCTACAAAATTATAAAGTCCGGCTTCCAGGGTGCTTACCGGTGGGATGCCGAAATCTGCTCCGCTGTTACTGGTATTGGCCATGAGGATGACCGGAATGAAATATGGCAGTAAAAAGGGAAATACACAAACGACCATGCTCAGGATATTGGCTCTTCTGATGGGGCTGATTTGTACTTTTTCTCCGGTATGCCGGGCAAATTCAGAGACCATCAGTATGGCAACTATGCTGTGAGTGGTAAGTAATACGGCAGCACCCGCCGTGGCGGCAATCCACGATTCTGCATGTTTCGCTTTCTTATTGCGCTCGGCGGCGAAGGTTACTACCCGATCTACCAGTCCGCTGCTTTTTAGCGCAGCGACCATGCCCATGAGCAATATGGTGAAAAAGCTAATGCCTACAGCACGGTTGATGCCATCAATGATGAAACTTCGAGCAACGAAGTTTTCGCGATCCAGGCTAAGCAGCTTTTCGGGAGGCAATAGTCCGGTAATCAATCCCAGGGCAATGCCAAAGATCAGTCCTGCGAGGAGGCCGTGAAAGAGATGTTTGCCGCGCAGGAAGAGGAAGATGATGAAAACAGGTACGAGTAGCATGGGCATCCCCGCCGGGTTGCCGGAGATGTTTTGTTGAACTTGCTGATTGCCTTCTGTCAACAGGTAATTGCTGAGCGGATAGGCAATTATGGCGACCAAAAATACTGGTAAAATGTATTTTAACCTGCTACGGACAACAGCACCGATTTTTGCTTCCTGACTGAGGGCACTGGCTATGGTCGTATCAGAGATAGGGGCAGTAAAGTCTCCAAAAGTAGCCCCACCGATGATGGCTCCTGCCAGGGTGGGCAGGTGTGCTCCCAGCATTCCCCCGGCAGGGTAGAGGATGGGGCTGCAGATCAGGATGGTGGCGAAACTTGATCCGGTGGAAAGAGACACGACACAACAAATAATAAATGCAGCCAGGGAGAAGCCTGTTCCTGAGAGTTCGAGTTTTGCCGCTAACCAGGTCAGGGCTTCTACAAAACCTGTCTGCGTCATCAATACACCGATGATGGATGCGAGCATCCAGGCGGTGATCATGATCATGACAATTTGTTGTGACATCCCTTCGATGAGTACCTGACTGAAGCGATTTTTGTCTTTGGCGAGCAGGAGACCCAGTGCGAGGGCCGCCAGCAGTACGGGCCAGAAACCGCGTTCGTCAGGAGCGCCGGATAGGGCTATGGCAATGACTCCACTGACAAAAAGGAGGAAGGGCAGCAAGGCTCCTGCGGCATTGCCGTGGAATTCCAGTTTCGTTGTTTCGTTGGCAGCAGATGCAGGCGTCATGATTCAGCTTGATTTAGGTTGTATTTCATGATGGATCCGTGTTTGCCTGTTTTATCGCGTTCAAGGCCAAAAACGGGGCCGTGGGGTCCATTGGCGCGGCCAATCATCGCATGTATGGCTGCCATATCCGTATCATCCAATTCAAAGGTATCAAGCAATCGTATTTTCTGCAGGTGCTTTTGGTTGCGGGCACCTATGATGATGCCTGCTACCAGGGGATCCTGTAGCATGAATTTAGAAGCAATTTCTGCAATGTCAACCTTGTATTTGTCGGCAATTGTTCGCAGTAATTTCAGTGTTTCCTGGAAAAAATCCCAGCTTCCGAATTCCTCAATGATGAGCCTGTATTTGGTCAGGGATCGGTTTTCGAGTGGTCCTTCGGGGTCAGCCTTTCCCAGGTACCGATCGCTGAGAAACCCTCCGGCTACCACTCCATAACACAAATAGGGGATGTTTTCTTTGCGGCTCAAAGGGTGCATATCCTGTACGGGTCGCCGGTCTAAAACAGAGTATTGAACCTGGTTGCCGATGATTTTTACTCCGGCGTCCAGTATTTCCTGTAGGTGAGCAGCATCGAAATTGGTAACTCCCAGGTAGCGAATTTTTCCGGCTTTTTGTATTTCCTGTAAGTGTAAAGCGGCTTCTACATAGCCTGAAACCTTGTAATCCCACCAGGAAAACTGGACAAGATCGAGCTGTTCTACTCCCAGTCTTTTAAGCGACCTGTCTATGATGGCTTCTGTATCTTTTCGGGTCAGTCGGGCGAGTTGATCGTAATCGGGTACGTATTTGGTGTGGATTTGTACGGGAGCCAGGTTGCCATTGTTGAAAGCATCTTGGTGTTTTCGGAGAAATTTCCCGATGAGGGTTTCTACTCCGGTGTAGATATCGGCACAGTCGAAGGTGGTGACGCCTGCAGCTACAAAGGCTTTCATGTCTTCTATGGCTTGATTTTCGTCAACGGTTCCGTGCCCGCCGGCCAGGTGCCACCCACCTTTCAGTACTCTGGAGATGGAATAACCGGGAGCCAGTTCAATTCTTGATGTTTGCATGACATTCAGGGTTGTTTGACTCGTAAAATACAGGATTCTTGAAAGGGTTCAGCATTCAGTCTTCTTTTTCAAGGGTAAAAAAGTACGGTTTTTCCATGCCTTTGCGATCCATGAGTCCCATGACTTGTCTGTCTGTTATTTTCCGGAAGGTATCGCAGATGGGCAGATCGTCGTAGATCATGGTAGCGGATACTTTTCCACGGTAGGTCATCATCCTGAGGCGTGCTTTGGAAGACCGGGTTTGGATCAGAGGCCGGATGAGCAGCATGAGGGGCCTTATGAGAAATTTGGGAACGGGTAGGACGCTCAGCCGAAATAGCAGCCGGGGTTTGCCGGAAAATTTTTTTTGGCGCGAGCCGAAAACAAGCGGATGTACGTTTTCGGGATCGAAAAAAGATTTTCCGTACCAACCGGATGCCTCCAACAGGCCTTCCATAGGGTGTCCGGTAATCAGTTCTCTTCCTCGCCAGTGGCCTGTCATGAAGTCGGCTTCTGCGAGGGGCAACTGGTCAAAGATTTCCAGGGCCTGTTCCTGTGTCAGTTTGCCTGACTGAAGTGGTTCGCTAAAGTTTTTCATTCAATTGGTTTTGAGCATGACGTATCTGACGAGTGCAGGAAGCAGTCGGTATGCCAGGTGCATGATACCGGCTTCTCCCGGAAATATTATTTTCTGTTTTCGTCGAAGGGCTTTTTCGATCGCATCCAATACTTTTTCAGGGGTCATCATTTTTCTTTGTCCGTCCTGCATTTCACGCAACTGACCGGGTCCTTTGTCTACTGCCTGTCCGATGAGGGGCGTATTGACTGCCGGCGGGCAGACGAGTAAGAGTTGAATGCCGGTATGGCGGTACTCGTCCATGAGTACTTTCATATAGTAATTGGTGGCGGCTTTGCTGGCTCCGTAAGCTCCGAATCTGATGATGGGAATCTCTCCGACGATGGAACCAAATACTACGCAGCTTCCGGCATTTCGCTGGCGCATGTAAGGCAGAAAAGCGCTTGTGATTTCTACCGTTCCGAAAAAATTGATGCGCATGACTTGTTGAAGTTCTTCAGGGCTGGTCTCTTCTAATGCCCCGCCCGGCATGATGGCTGCTCCGTGGAGGAGAAAATGGACCGGACCGAGGTTTTGTTCTATGTCGGCAGCTGTATTTTGTACAGCTGTCCCATCGCTTACGTCGCAGGTACGGGTGTGTATGCTTGGGTATTGGCCTGCCAGTTGCTGTAATCGATCGGCGTTGTTGTCCAGTACAACAACCTTTGCACCGTAGCCAAGCAATCTGATTGCCATGACTTTCCCCATGCCGCTGGCTCCTCCTGTAATGACAGCCAGCTTATTTTGCCAGGAGTATTTGCTCATTCTTTGTTTTTCTTTTGCAACAATAATATACATCCCTGGTTGGCGCTTACCGGGACGGGGGCTGTTGTCTCAAGTGTCCGGAAGTTTTGCAGTCCTGCTACTTTTGGCTGAACCAGCTCGTAGGCTGCCGGATCCCAGTTCAGGGCCGCCCAGTCTATGTCAAGGCTCACGTTTTGATCAGTTGGGGACCAGGAACCTATGGCGATCAGTGCTTTGTCGGGATGTAGATAAATGGTGCTACGGATGCCCCCGGCAGCGGTTTGAATCGGAGAGTTGTCCACCCAGTAGCCCTTCATTTGTGCATTGGCAATGTCAAAATCATCGAAGAGATGCCAGATTGGGCTGGGGTCGTACTCTCCATAAACGCGGGTAGTCATCCCATAAACGAGTCCACGGAAGGGTTGTCCACCTTTTTCGAGCATTTCTCCGCCTATACCGAAGGGTATGCCGGCGACTTCAGTCATCCAGTAATCCGGATCGGCATCGTAATCGAAATATTCTCCAAACCACAGCCTGGTGACGTAGGGGATATGCTCCATGTAGAGGAAAGCGCTGTTGATGAAGCCGTCCCGTTGGTTGAATTGATTGGCAGAGTGCAGGTCAATGATGACTTCCGGCCTGTTTTGGTAAAGTACCTGCACCAGTCGCTTGACAGTTTCCCGGCTGAAAGCGATATCATCCAGGTACAATCCGTCAATCTCTTGATTTTTTGCCAGCCAATTGAGTCCTTCGATGTAGTAATTGGTCCAGCGGGAAGTGCCTTTGTTGAGGATGGCTGCATCATTGACGCGCGTTGCATGCCAGGCTGAGTGATAGTTGCTGCCCAGGTGTTCTTGTAGCCAGCCATGACCACCGCCTTCGCCATCGTTGAGGATTTCGTAACCAAGGCTGCGCATGGGAAACAGCTCGTACGCCTTGTAGGTGATTTCGCGGATGGTATTGTAAAGCTTGACTTTTACCCCTTTTTGATGGGCTTCATCGATGTAGGCTTTTTGTTGTTCGAGGTTGTAAAAGGGATAATTGATGTAAGGATTGATTTCGTTGGCGTGGTGCACGTTGATGACAGTTCCTCCATAAGCGATGGCTGTATCCACTGGTACATATTTGTGGACGAAACGGGTTTGCAGGTGTGCGCGGGTATCCAGTGCTTTGAAAGGAGTGATGAGAAATCTGATTTGGTACACGAGTTTTTCTCCCGCCTGCATGGTTCTGGGTCCGCTGTAATTGTCAACCTGTACTTTGTCCTTTTCGCTGCGCATTCGGATGCCTCCTTTTCCTTCGTTGCCCCAGGATGAGGGAAGGATCAGGGGTTGGTTGTGGTAAAAATTGGTATTTAGGGGTCGTACATAGTTTTCGTCGCGCAGTACATACTGTAGGCCTTTGTTGACATTGCCCAGCCAGAGTCCTTCATGGTGGAAGTTGACATCCCAGTTCCAGTCCAGGTTTTCAGGGCGTTTTCCGCCTGTTTTGCCCAATCCGAGCATATAGGTTGCAGCGTCTGCTTGCCAGGGAATACCAAAAATTGTGTTGTCCAGTTCAACAGTTTCTAGAGCCTCAAGAGTGATGTCGCATAAGAGGGTGCCATCGTACTCGAGTCGCGCCCGGATGTCCTGAACAAATCGTTCGGATTGCCGCTTTACCTGCCACTGTATTTCTCCCCGGTTGGGTTGATTGAAAGTGAGGACTCCATTTTCCCAATTTTCTTTGCGCCCATCGGCAGGGAAAACTTCGAAAGTCATGGATTCTTTGAGAATGTCCGAAGCAATGGTGTCGATATGCGTCATTTCCTGTGGGAAAAGGGACTGTATTTTTTTGGGAAGGCCATTTTCACCAAGGGTCACCGTCCTCCCAAGGATATTTATGTGATTCCCTTGTCGGGTTACGGGGGTAAATGGAGGTACAATGAAGGAGGTATCTCTGCCCAGGGTGGAATTTAACCAGCGGAGGCGGGACATGTTTTCGGGGTTGTCGTCTCCGTGGTTGACAGCTTTTTCGTTCTGTATCACCAGAGTGAAGGGAAGTGCGGCATGGTAGTCTTCTGCTTCCAGTCTGACCTCCCCGGTGTACTGTCCTGCCTTGACGTTTTCAGGGATATCTATTCCTATCCATAGGGCCTGCACCTGGTTTTGGCTGATATCAATGTTTTTTGTAAAGGCTTTTCCATACAAGTCTGTTCCCCCTGTATTAAAACAGGTCAATTGAGCCGCAGAGATGCTTTCTTTACTGTTTTCAAGGTCTGAAAAACTAACTTTCAGGTTTTTGAGCGAGCGGGAGTGGGGATAAAGGCCAATTTGAAAGGTGAAGTATTCTCCTTTTTTTGCGCTGTCGCGAAAAGAGGAGAGCGGAGCTTTGCTGGTCCAGCGCCAGGGGAGTTGGGTTTGCATGGCAATAGGATAATTCCGGTATTCCGGAAACAGGTACACTTCTTGCGGGTAGGCTTTGATAAAAGCCTCGATTTCTTCCCGGGTAGCAGCTACTTCCATCGGGTAAAAGCTATGAAACTCGTCTATGGACTGGGCGCTGATTACTTTTGCCAGGGGCAATGTATTGATGGCTTCCGCCGAAATGTCAAGTCCTTTTTCGTCTGCTGGGAATGCCTCCTGGTTCAGGTAATTGACTTTCGGGTAGTAGCCTCCGGTTGATTGATGGGGTAGGTAATAAATGTGGTATTGTGTGGTTTCCGCCTTTGGGCGAAAAATGAGGTCTCCTGCTTCGCTGTTGATGGACAACAGGCGAAAGTTTTTCAGGGGTGTATTGCCGGTAGCAGGAACGATTACAACTGCTTTTGTTTCAGGATTAGCATCGTGTCTGCGCCAGGGGATGATTGCCCTTACGAGTGTATCATTGGTGTTTGTTTCTATCAGAAAGCGGTGGTTGCCAAAAGTCTGAAAGGGCTTTCCGTAGTCGGGATGTTCCCAGTTGCCTGCAAGGTAGGGGACGCCTGCTATTTCTCCGCTGAGGGTTTTTTCGGGTAAATCAAAACTCTGATCTTCCTGACAGGCCGGAAGGAAGAAGAGCAAGAGAGGGGGCAGGATATTGGTAAATTTCATTATTTAGCGGTTGTGGTGAGTAGTTCTATAATCAGATTTATTTCCGGACTATCAGGGTGTTCAGTCTGTTGCTCCGGCGATATGTACCAATCCTGTATCCAAGCCTGCTCCTGTTTCTCTGCAGCCAGGTCGAGCAGGGTGCGTCCCAACTCTTCTTGTCCTCGGTCTTTTAGTGCCAATGCCTGCAACAGGAGAGCCGGGGTATTATCGGAAGGATGCTGTATGAGCAAGTTCTGGTATTTGTCGAGGTCTTTTTTTCGATTTAGCTTTTCCATACAACGGTAAAGCAGGTAATAGTCCATTCGATTGTCCGGATCGTAAGGTTTTCCTACTCCCAGATTAGGTGGCCATTCCAGTGCTGCTTCTGCATAGTTTGAGGCAGTTTTGTAGTCTTTACGGGAATAGGCACTCAGGGAAGCGCGGATACAGGCTTCGTGATAGATTGTTCTGGCTTCATTTGCACCTTCAAAGGGCAGCAGGGTGTAATTTTTCAAAAAGGTCACGGCTTCTCCAGAGCGATTGCTGTGAATCAATGCGCGGGCATAGAGGAGCGCCATGGCAGGTGATTGACCGTTAAAACGCGTCCCTGTTTCAACGACTGCTTTGTAATTGCCTTCGAGGAACTGTCGTTTGGCATAGGCGAGGTTGCTGCGCCAATCGTCGGGCGCCAGTTTGACAGCTTGCTGCAGGGCACCGAGTTGCATATCGGGATGCGTTTCAAAGAGTTCGGCTTTTGCAAGGTAGAAAGGAGCAAAATCCGGCTCATTCTGGCAGGCAAGAAACAATTTTCTGGCTTCAGCTATTTTCCCTTTGTGCCAGTAGATGAGTGCCCGGTAATAGTTGAGTTTCCAGTGATTTTTGTTGTTGGAAAGCTCATTCAATACTTCCAGGGTTTCTTTTCTGTGGGGAAAGACCAGGGAAGGACTTTTTTCCAGTGCTGTTTCCAGGTAGGTTGCTTGTTTGTCCGGAATCAGTTTTGCCAGCCACAGGCTGGCTACCGGATCATCGGCTATTTTCTGTAGGACTTTTATGGCATCCTCTCTACGGTTGAGTTCTAGATATCGGATGGCAAGTTCCAGGTAGGATTCTTCAGCAAGTTCGTTGCTGAGGAGTTTTTCGAGTCGACGGCTGCCTTGAAGTATATCGAGTTCGTTGGCCAGAAAAGCACTGGTAGGCTCTATGTTTTCCAGGTTTTTCAACACGGACAGTGCGCGGTTTTCCTGTCCCCGTAAGCGATATACGAGTGCCAGCATTTCGAGAGGGGAGGTATTCCGTGCGTTAAAGGTGAGGGCTTCCCAGGAAAGGCGCAAACATTCCCGGTAGTCTTCTTCTTTGAGTGCCAGTCTGGCGAGTGAAGTTAATCCCGGAACTCGGAAAGCAGGATCCTGAGCGGCTATACCATAACCACTTTTGGCTTTGATCAAGGCGCCTGATTGTTCATGGATCAGCCCGTAAAGGTAATTTGCTTCGGGGTCATAGGTGTCTATGGCCATTGATCGAAGGGTTTGTTCAAGTGCCTGCTCGTATTCCATACTTCTGTAATACCCCATCGCCAAACGGTTGAGAGCCGGAGCAAAGCCGGGTTCTATCGCCAGACTGGCCTTGTATTCCGGCATTGCGTCCATATACTTTCTTTGTTTTTCAAGTTCCAGTCCCTTGGTGTATTTGCCGTAGGCGCTTTCCCAGTTAAAGTCAGGGTTTGGAACTAAGGGGCGGTCAACTTCGCCGGATGAAACACCCGGATTGTAGTACAGAAGTTTTTCTCCGAGTGTCAGCTCTATGTTTTCGTCGGCACTGATAGAAAGAGGCATGGAGAAGAGCTGGAGTGGGGCCAGGTTGAGTACGGTATCCAGCAGCAAGCGCTCCTCGCTTTTTACGCGCAGCGAGACATCCTCCAAAAGCTGGAGTGGGCTCAATCGCAGGACAACTTGCTGTGCTTCTTGTTTGAGATTAGCCACGGCAAATTCTGATGCGGCGACCATTCCTCCGGTATTTTTGAGGGGAAACCACTGGTCCACCATAAAATCCGTATCGTGCGCGGCAAATTCACGATGCTTGAAAGGAGTCAGTGTACTTCCTTCAGCGGCTTGGTTGAAAAGTTTACCTGACTGGTATTCTACATACTGCCCGTCTGTATCGGTGAGTAAGTCTTCCCAGATCATTCCCTGGTCTGATAAGCCCCAGATCCATATCTTTTTGCCGGGTTTGTCATCATAGGCACTCAAATGGCCGAATCCGAAGTCATCGTCGTGCCAGTAGCCGCCAAAAAAGTTGCTGTAAGCATTGAGAACGTGGTAGGACTTGTATCTGCCGAAATTGTTTTTTTCATACCAGGCGATGTTCCTGCCCTGGTTGATCGGGAAATCACCAACTTCTCCATCATGACCTATGTAAGCACTGCCGGGATAAATAAATTCCAAATTGCCTGCTGCTTTGGCAGCTGCATTCATCCAGTGATAATAGGTTACAGGGAGTTCAGTGGGGTTTACCCAGGTTACTACTGTCTCCACAAAAGCTTTTTTAGGATGGAGGTTAATCGATACATTCCATCGGGTTCGGGAGGGAAGGTCGATGGCCCCAACGATACAGGAAACGCTTCCGTCGGGATTTTCTCTGAGGAGATAGTCTACCGGGGTGGCCGCAGTGGGGATGTGGCCAATGTCTCCAAAGTTGTATTCCAGTCCTCCTGATGTCCAGGGGCCTCGCATGGCAATGTCACGGAATTTGACGACTTCATTGAAATACAAAAATTCCTGTCCGGTTGATTTTTCTACCGCACCCCAGATTTTTCCACCTATTTCGGGAGCGACGTACACTTTGATGTAGTCGTTTTCGAGTACCACCATTTTCCAATCCTGCATGACTCCTTCTGCACTGTAGCCGTCGAAGCGGAAATAGGGATAGATTCTTCCCATTTTTGGGACCGGATCTGGCTCTGAAAACGGATAGGTGAGCATGGCGCGACTCTCTTCATAAATTTTTGCCCTTTGGGCAAAAACAGTGGTACAGGAGAGCCATAGCAGGCTATGCAATAACAGTGTTTTTTTCATGTCTTTGTTGGCTTTTCTGATACATTCGAACGAATTTTTAAGATACACAATTCTTTTAATCCATGGTAAGCTTCTAGTAGTCTTCACACCAGGCAAAGTTTGTGCGAATGATGGCATTTTTTTCTCTATCCAGGTATTGGAGAAAGGCTTGCGCTACAGGCGATAATTTTTTAGCCTTCAGCCAGATCAGATTCCAATGGGTGACAATGGGAAGCCCTTTGAAGGGGATGATTTCCAGTTCTTTGTTTTTCAGCGCATTTTTTATGCCGATCAGGGGCATGATCGAATAGCCGAGCCCTGCAATCAATGCCTGTTTCAATGCTTCGTTGGAAGTAAGTTCAATTTTTTTGAATACCGGCAACTGGTGGATCTTGATAAACTCTTCCATGGCATTCCGGGTAGCAGAACCGGATTCCCGGAAAAGTAGAGGGTGCTGCTCAAAAATAGCTCTGGCAGATTTGGATTTTTTGTTCGATAATTGGGGACTCCCAATGAGAAACAACTTGTTTTCTACAAGTTCCAACTGGTTAGTTTGCAACTGCTCAGGTATGACTGATACCAGTGAAAAGTCAACTTCATTTTTTTCTAAACTATTGACGACAAGTGATTTGTTGGTTACGTCCATGATCAAATCCACTCCCTTGTGCTGTTGCATGAATCCTGACAGAAAATAAGGCATGACGTATTTCCC
>JALQTV010000400.1 GCA_023268675.1 Saprospiraceae bacterium
GTAGATATTACGTGAGCGGAGCACCAATTGCCAGCCGGTGGGGACGCCTCCTGCCGGAGCAAAAATGTAATAATAACCGTTGCGCTTATAAAACTTGGGCCCTTCCACTGTTGGATGAGCATCGTGTCCGTCAAAAACATGTCGGCCCCGGTCTATGGTGGCCGTACCTTGCGGGTTTAATTCATGAACGGTAAGCAGGGAATTGACCTGTGCCCTGCTGGCGGCCCAGCCGTGTACCAGATACACCCTGCCGTCATCGTCCCAAAGCGGAGATGAATCAATCAGCCCGCTGCCCTTTTTTACCAAAATCGGTTTGGACCACTCCCCCGCCGGATCTGTGGCTGTTAGTTGGTAAATACCAAAATCAGGATCGCCATAATAAATATAAAAAATGCCGTCTTTGTAGCGGATACAGGGAGCCCAAACTCCCTTGAAATGTTGGGGAAGTGCAAAAACTTCCTCAGGATATTGTTCCGGCAGCGCGTAATTGATCAATTGCCAGTTGACAAGATCCTTTGAATGCAAGATAGGCAATCCAGGAGTACAATTGAAGCTGGAAGCTGTCATGTAGTAATCCTCTCCCACTCTTACGACATCCGGATCAGAATAATCCAGGTGCAAAATGGGATTGCGGTAGGTTCCATCGCCGTTGTCGGCCTGCCATACCTGGCCGTAGGCTGTAGCCAGCCAAAAAAACAGCCATCCGGTCAATACCAGGTAACTTCTTTTGTAGTGCATAAGTTGGTTTTGTATTCGTTTTATCTGCCCATCCAGCCTCCATCTATGGTCAGGATGGCTCCACTCATATAATCCGAAGCCGCAGAGGCCAGGAAAACAACCGGGCCTTTGAAGTCTTCCGGATTGCCCCATCTTCCGGCAGGTATGCGGGCGAGGATGGCTTCATTTCTATGTGCATCGCTCCTCAGGGCGGCGGTATTATCCGTAGCGATGTACCCGGGAGCTATGGCATTGACCTGAACTCCTTTACCTGCCCATTCGTTGGACAGGGCCATGGTCAACTGACCGATGGCTCCCTTGGAAGCCGCATAACCGGGTACTGTAATTCCTCCCTGGAAGGTGAGTAAAGAAGCCGTAAAGATGATTTTTCCACTGCCCCTGGCAATCATGGAACGACCCATTTCACGGCTCAGAATAAACTGTGCATTAAGATTTACTTCGATTACCTTGTCCCAGTAATCGTCTGAATGATCGGCAGCAGGTTGCCGGAGAATGGTACCTGCATTGTTCACAAGAATATCCGGAACGGGGTGATTTTCACGTACTTTGCCAATAAAAGTATAGAGGTCTCCCCTGTCACCAAAATCGCAGGAATAAGCATAAAATTTTTGGCCGAGGGCCTCCACTGCATTTCCTATCTCCGAGCCTGCGGATTCCAGAGAAGCGGACACACCGATAATATCTGCCCCTGCCTCTGCCAGAGCCAGAGCCATGGCATAACCAATGCCCCGCTTGCAACCGGTTACCAGCGCCAGCTTTCCTTCCAGTTTGAATGTATCTAAAACCATCTGATTTATTTTATCTGAAATCCAACAGGGTGATGCCATCCATATCTGTAAATGCTTTGTTCTCCCCTGCCATGCCCCAGACGAAGCAATAAGCACTTGTACCAGCCCCGGCGTGAATGGACCATGGCGGTGACAAGACTGCCTGATGGTTGTGCACCGCCAGGTGTCTGGATTCCGTGGGTTGCCCCATGAAATGAACTACAATTTGTTCTTCGGGAAGATCAAAATAGAAATATACTTCCATCCTTCGGTCGTGGGTGTGAGGTGGAAAAGTATTCCATGCATTTCCGTCAGCTATCTCCGTATATCCCATTACCAATTGAGCACTCTGGATGCCATTTTCATGGATGTACTGGTACAGGGTGCGTTTGTTGATGGTCATTTGATCCCCCAGTTCCACTTTGTTGGCTTGTTCTCTGCTGTTCTTTACGGTGGGGTAACTTTGATGAGCCGGGCAGGAATTGAGGTAAAAAAGGGCCGGATTAGCCGAAGCATTGCTTTCAAAGACGGGCTCTCCGGCTCCCCTGCCGATATACAAAACATCGTATTTCTCCATATCATAACTCGTACCGTCCACGGTAATTTTTCCCGGCCCCCCAACATTGATTATCCCCAGTTCTCTCCTTTCAAGGAAGGTAGCCGCTTTGAGCTCATCAAAAGGGCTCAGGGTAAGTGCTATGGAAACAGGTTTGATGCCTCCATAAACGAAGCGATCGTAGTGGGTATAAACCAATCGGATCGCATCGTCCACCATTATCTGGGTGCTGAGAAAGGCATCTCGAAGGCGTTGGGTATCATAATTTTTTACATCCAACGGATGTGCAGCATATTTTACTTCCATTCTGTTTTATTTGTTGTTAT
>JALQTV010000401.1:0-347 GCA_023268675.1 Saprospiraceae bacterium
GTCCATTAACAAGTAAATTTGGTTAGTCGAGATATTCCGGACATGCACTCTAAAAGTGCGTGCTCTTTTTTTTTAACGGGTTTTTAAAAGTTCTTAACTTTCCATTGCTTTTTTACGGGGTATTTCCGGCTTAACTTACGGTAAACTGCTAGTCTATGAAAAAAATCCGAACGCACTTTCTGCTTTTCGCCCTTTTGGGGATCGCTGCCCTGACTTTTAATTCCTGCAATTCTACCCAGCGTTTACTGGATGAAGGCAATTACGATCTTGTTATCGAAAGGAATCTTGAACGTTTGAAGGGCAAATCAAACCGAGACGAAGAACAAGTTGCTTCCCTGGAGAAGGCT
>JALQTV010000401.1:357-2382 GCA_023268675.1 Saprospiraceae bacterium
GCCACTTCCAGAGACCTCAATGAAGTTGCTCGCCTAAAACAAACCGGTGATCCTGCAAGGTGGCTTTCTATCTTCTCAATTTACAACAAGATATTGCTCAGGCAGGAGAAAATTGAACCTCTGCTTCCATTGGTGGATAAAAAAGGCTATGAGGCACAATTTCAGTTTGTCAGGGCTGAACCACTATTGGAAGAGGCAAGAAAACAATCGGCAGCTTATCTGTATTCTGAGGGCCGGCAATTATTGGAAGCGGGAAAAGGAGGTGACAAGCTGAAAGCAAGAGAGGCTTATGCTGCTTTTGTAAGGGTTGCAGATTATGATAGAAATTACCTGGATACGGAGTTGCTGCTGGAGGAGGCTGTAGAGGCCGGCAAAACCCATGTGTTGATATCCCTGATCAATGATACGCCTATTTTGCTGGACAAATCTTTTGAGGAAGCTCTGCTGAGCATTGGTACCAGGGATTTGAATTCCCGGTGGACAACCTTCTACACCCGGGAGTTTGGAGATTTTGATTTTGATTACGTAGTGGCCGTGAAATTCCGACATATTGAAGTAAGCCCGGGAGTAGTAAAAGAAAGAAGTTATCAGGAAACAGCAGAAATTGAAGAGGGCTTCGAATATGTACTGGATGAGAGGGGAAATGTAAAAAAAGATAGCCTTGGAAATGATATTAAAGTTCCAAAAAAGGTACTCATCAGTGCGGAAGTTCTGGAAGTACATCAGCGAAAAGCAGCCAGAATAGAGGGCAATATCGAAATATTGGATGGATATACGGGAAGTACTTTGGATACCGAGCCTACCTTTGCCGAGAATGTTTTTGAAAACTATGCGGCTACCTTCAGAGGAGATGAGCGAGCTTTGAGCGAAGAAACCAAAAGGCGCTGTGGAAACCGGCCGGTCAATTTCCCTACAGATGGAGAAATGATCCTCGTTTTGGCAGATAAGTTCAAACCTTTGCTCCAGCAAAAAATCAGGAATTATGATCTTTTTCGTTAGGTGAAAAAATGGTAACAGGCAAATTTTTGCTTGCAATTCTTCATTTTGTCATTATATTGTCACCTTGATTCCCCAATCGAATTAAAAGGTAACTCAAAATGAAGATCCAACTGATTATCCCGGTACTCCTTACCGCTGTCCTTGGCATTAATGAAGCAGTGGCTCAGGCAGCCAAGGCTCCTGTCGATTATTCAGTAAGGCCCCAAGCCACAGCTGTAAAGTCCTTATCGGAGCCTGTATTGGACGGAAATGTTTTGTCAGATCCTGTTTGGCAAAGTTTGCCTACCATAGGTGAGATGTATCAGTCTCAACCCGTTGAAGGGGCTCCTGCCTCTGAAAAGACTGAAATAAGGGTGCTTTACAACCAAACGACCTTCTATGTGGGAGTAGTTTGTTATGATGCAAAGCCTGACAAATTGGTAATTTCAGATGCCAGAAGGGATGCACCCTTGGATGATACCGATGCTTTTTTGTTTATCCTAGACACCTACAACGACAGTCAAAATGGCTTTGTTTTTGGGACAAATTCCCAAGGGGTAGAGTACGATGCACAAATTGACAATGAGGGCCAGGGCAACAGGAACCCCAATCGCCAGCAGGGAGGCACAGTTGGAGGGGTAAATCTCAATTGGGATGCTTCCTGGACTGTTAAAACAGAGGTCGGAGATTATGGTTGGAGTGCTGAATTTGCCATCCCACTGAGAACAATCCGCTTCCTCACAGGGAAAGATCAGACCTGGGGCATTAACTTCAGAAGAAATATTCGCAAAACCAACGAAATCGCCTATTGGTCACCACTTCCCATTCAATTTGACTTGAACAGGCTCTCTATGGCAGGGAAAATTGATGGATTGGACCTGCAAAGCCCGGGCAACCTGAAATTGATCCCCTATGTTTTGGGACAGGGAGTAAAAGATTTTCGAGAGGAAAATCCCGAAACAGAACTTCGGGCAGACGCAGGGGTAGATATAAAATACAGCGTGACGCCAAGTTTGACACTTGATTTGACTTATAATACTGACTTCG
>JALQTV010000402.1 GCA_023268675.1 Saprospiraceae bacterium
ACTGCAGGGTATAGTCTTTCAGGTTGCTATCCTGTTTTTTGTTGTCAAAATGATCAATGGCGTGCTGAATCCTAAGGGCGAGGTGCTCTTCTCCCAGTTTTTGGAGGAAACCTGCTCGGGCCAACTTATCCCTCACCGGTCCTTTCAGTCCACTGATATAGAATTCAATTTTACGGGATTTTAGTTCCTCGTGAAGGTCATTTAGTGCATGGACTGCGCTGCTGTCTATTCCGTTGATGCTATCTGCTTCCAAAATGAATGCTTTGAGTTTGTCTCCTTTTTTGGCAATCCATTCTTCTATTTCTTCTTTAAAGTAATTGACATTAGCGAAGAACAATCTGGCATCGAAACGGATGATCAGGACGTCTTCTCTGATTTCAAGTTCGTCGAAGCGATGGATGTTTTTATAGAGGGTCTGGCCGGGGATTTTCCCCAAAATAGCCACGTGAGGCAGGGTAGCTCGGTAAACCAGATAAGCCAAAGAGAGGACTACTCCGATCAAAATGCCTTCTTCGATGCTCAGGAAAAGTGTCCCCAGGAAGGTCACTACCAGCATCAAAAAATCTGCCCGGTCTGTTTTCCAGAGGTATTTTACTTCTGCTATGTCGATAAGTCCGAAAACTGCGACCATGATGACGGAAGCCAGGATGGTTTGAGGCAGGTAATAAAACAAGGGAGTCAGGAAGAGAATGGTCAGAGAAATCAAAAAGGCACTGATGATAGAAGCCATGCCTGTCTGAGCTCCGTTTTGATCGTTTACGGCGGTTCTGGAAAAGCCCCCGGTAGTTGGGAAGCTTTGGAATAGGGCACCACCAATGTTGGCCAATCCCAGTGCCAGCAGCTCCTGGTTGGGAATAACTTTGTAGTTTTTGTGTCGGGATTGTACGGCTTTGGCAACTGCGATGCTTTCCATGAAACCGATAAAAGAAATGGTCAATGCGATGGGTAGGAGGGTTTGCAGTGCTTCCCAGTTGAGAGCGGGAAAAGAAAAGGCAGGCAGGCCGCTTGGAACGGTACCTACAATTTTAACCCCTTGTTGTTGATCCAGTTGTCCCAGCCAAACCACCAAAATTCCGAATAAGACGGCCAGTAGTGGTCCGGGAATGGGGAGCTTGAATTTTCTGGCTAATAAGATGAGAGCGATCGCCATGACTCCTATGCCAAGGGTGACAAGGTTGGTTTCAGCAAGGTGTTGGGCTGCATAGATCAATGTTTCGTGGATGAAATTGGATCGCGGGATAGAAAAGCCCAGTAGGTGTTTGAGTTGGCTGAAGCCGATGATCAGGGCAGCCGCGGAGGTAAAGCCACTGACTACCGGGTGGGACAGGAAGTTTACCAAAAAACCCAGTTTGAAAACGCCCATGAGGGTTTGTATGACGCCCACCATAAATGCGAGGCTTATGGCCAGTGCTATGTATTCTTCGGTTCCGGTTTCTGCCAGGGTACTCACTCCTGCCAGGATCAGCAAAGCAACCATGGCGACCGGACCCACTGCCAGTTGTCGGGAAGTGCCCAACATGGCATAAATGATAAGGGGCACAATAGAGGCATAAAGTCCGTAAATAGGAGGCAAACCGGCAAGCATGGCATAGGCCATACCCTGGGGGATTAGCATGATACCTACGGTGACCCCTGCCGAGAGGTCGCCTTTGAATTGTGAGGAAGTATATTTTGGCAACCATTCGGTTATGGGGAGCAGGCTCTTGAGATTCATCTGGGTTATTTTGCTACTAATTTAATGTGGTTTCTACCGAGTTTCAGCTTGCCTTCTTTTTCCAGTTTTTTCAAAAGGCGGGAAATAGCTTCTCTGGAAGCATTCAGATCGTAGGCAATGTCCTGGTGTGTCGTCAGAATATGTGTGGAGTTGCTTACTTTGGCCTTCTCCTGAAGGTATTCAATCAGTCGCTGATCCATCCGCTTGAAGGCGATGTTGTCGATGGTGCGGATGAGTTCGAGCATGCGATTGTCATAAGAAGTGAGGACGAAATTGCGCCAACTAGGGTATTTGGTCATCCACTGATCCATCAATCTGGTTGGCAAACCAATGATGCGGGTAGCTTCCTCGGCGATGGCTCTGAATTCACTTTTTTTGTTGGCCATACAACAACTGAACGTCATGGTACAGGTTTCTCCGGGAGCCAGATAGTACAAAAACAATTCATTTCCTTCTTCATCTTCCCGGGATACTTTGATAGACCCTTCTAAAATCAGAGGCATTACCTTGACATAGCTGCCATAGTCCATGATGGCGTCGTTAGGTTCGAAAGTCATAATACTACCTGATTCGGCTATCTCTTCTATTAGCCGGGATTCCGTGAGGATGGGATATTGCTTTCGTAGGAGTTCAGCTATCGTTTCACGTTCCTGCATG
>JALQTV010000403.1 GCA_023268675.1 Saprospiraceae bacterium
AATAGCAGCAATAAAATAAAGAATGGGATATATGGATCCTTGTTTTTCATGGTTTTTTCTCCTGAATGGCATTTTTGAATGTTTGAGGTGAGACCCCGGAAAGTTTTGAAAATGTGCGATAGAAACTTTGTTTGGTATTAAAACCCGCTTCTTTCGAAATGCCTTCAATAGAATAGTGTTCGAAGTTGCTATCAGCAAGCAACTTTTTTGCATGGTCGATGCGATATTGGTTGATGAGTCCGGTGAAATTTGTATCAAACTCATCCTTTATTAATTGGTTGAGGGTTGAGTAGGGGATATTGAGCTGGTTGGCAACTTGGTCTACTTTTAGATTGTGCTGAAGATAAATCTGTTCGTCGTTTAATAATGCCAAAAGTGAATGCTTGATAATAGAAGAATTTGAAGGATCTTTTGGTGCTTCCGTATTCGGACTGTTGTTTTTCAACTCTTTCCGATACCATTCAAGTAAAACTTTGGTTGATTGCAGGGCTTGGTTTCGTGTGATAACAATACTTCTAAGGAATATCAGCAACAAAATGAAAGCGGGTGCTGTAACCGCAATCCCCTTGTTTTTGAAGTACATGGTTTCTTTTTGGAGCCTTATTTTTTCTTCGAGTTGTTGCTTTTCAAAACGGACAATTTCCATATCGAGGGTGCGATGAACGAGCTCCAGATTGAATGCTTCTACAAGGCTATCAAATTGAACACTAATGGAGTCAAGATGCTGGGCAGCTTCAAATGCCTTTTGGTAGTATCCAGGATTTTGATTGCATGAAACCAAAAGGTTGGCCAGCACAATTTCCTGGAATAGGTTTTGTGCGGCATTGATTTGTGTTCTTGCCGTATGGAGGAAAGCAGTAGCTTTTGGGTAATCTTTTTGAGACATATATATTTCTGCAAGCTGAATGTTTGCAAGTCCTCTTAAATAGGGTAATTTGGAAGATTGGGAATCCTCAAGCAATGTTTCGAGTATTTTTTGGGCTTCTTGCGGCTGTTGGTTGTTGCGTCTGGCTTGTGCCAGATCCAGCGTGCAAAGTAGATTTTGGTAAGTACGTCCTGTCGCAAGGTTATCAGCAATTTGTCGGGTAAGATAATAGATAGCAGTATCGGGGCAAGATTGCAAATATACTTTTGCCAGGCAGCCTTTCAGGTCAGAGAAAAGGGAGGTGTCGCGGTCAGATTGCGATAGCATTGTTTCCAGTTGTACGACTTTGAGCTGGTGGTTTGTTGGTTTTTCCAGTTTTTCAAGTTCAAGTATTTTTCTGATAAGGGATTTATAATGTAAAACAGATTTTGGCTGTTTTTGCAAGGCTTCTTCTGCAAGATCGCTGTAAAATCTTGATTTCAAGTAATTTCCTGTTTCGAAAGCCAGTTGACTTAGGGCGAGAAACAACTCTCCTGCAAACCCCTCTTCTTCGGGGATAGGTTGAAAAGATTCAGATCTTTCCAAGTGTAAAGCGGCCTTTTTATAATCAAAAGTTTGGAGGTAGTACTTGCCATAGTAGAGATCCAACAAGGCAGAGTCTAAAGCTGATTGCACGTATGTTTCAGCCGATTGCAAAGCTTCAATTGCTTTATCCGGCATAACTTTTTGTAAGGCCAGTTGGCTGATAATCCCGGATGCTGGAACTTGAAGCTTTTTCAATTTCCTGACGTCTACTTCTGAGAAGATAGCAGAAAGTGCTGAATCCGGGCCAAATGGAATGTCGCCACTAAGCTTTTGCTTAAATAATTCCATTTGTTGTGGGATTCCTACCTGCGTGGTTTTTTCAGAAGGCAAACTGCACGAATATACCCAAACGCAAAGTGCAAGTAATGTTATTAAATACGTAATCGCCTCTTTCATCTTAGCTAAGTTATAAACTTTCTCATAAAACCCTGACGCCTGATTCGTTTTTGGATTTTTTTAGAAAAAAAATTACAAATTGTTGAATTTCAATATTTTAAATTAGATTGTAGCTTTTTTTTTAGTTGCCTTTGAAAAAAATGTTACCACTAAATCGCAGTTTGTAACTGTATTTAAAGCCGTTTCAAAATATGTAACGCATTTGATTTTTGTGATTGGTTTGTTACGGGTTTCTTTACCTCTATCCTGTTTTACAAATCATAATCAATAATCGTATGAAAAATTTAAGTGTTCCACGAGCCTTATGGGTTTTTTTCTTCTTGGCAACCTGTCTGGGGAGTCTATCTGGACAAAGTTCTTTTAAGCAAGTTGGATATGAAATTTATGGAAATCCTTCTACTTATCTCGGAAGTAGTGTTGCTTTATCAGGGGATGGCAAAAGTCTAGCTGTGAGTACATCTTCAAACTATGCTGCTGTGTATGATTTAGTGGGTTCT
>JALQTV010000404.1 GCA_023268675.1 Saprospiraceae bacterium
GTCAGGGGAAAAAGCATTGGGCACAAAAACTTCGTCGCGAAATTCATTTACCCGAATGCTTATTTCGTCGCTGTATATACATCCTTCCGGGGTCGTTACTGTAAGCGTATAATCAATGGTTCGCGACGGAAAGGCAGCCGTTCGGAGCTGATCGGGATGAGACAGGAAATTGATAGGAGTCCAGCTGGCCGTCCCAGCCATGGTCAGGGCTTCGCCCAAAATGACACTGTCTCCACTACTGATCCAGCGATCCGGTCCCAGGTCCAAATTCAATAGCGCTGCCGGCTCAATATTGAAAGCGATTTCTTCCGAACATCCCGCTGCATCCGTCAAAGTCCATTGGTAAGTTCCGGGTGCCAATCCTGAGATCGTATGTGGAAGCCTGGTGACCAAAATACTGTCATTGTTTTCCTCATTCACCAACACCAAAGGCATCGTACCCGACTGAAGGGACTGTATCAAAAAGGTCCCTGTGGCTTCTTCCGAGCAGGCCGGTTGGAAGAGCTCGTAGGCTATCTTCGGCAATTGTATATCTCCTATGTAAAACTCCAATACCTGTTCGCAATCACTGGCATCTGTAATGGTCAGCCCATAATAACCCGGATCGAGCGCCCCGGCAACCGAAAGCCCGCTCAATCCCTCTACACTCCAATCAAAAGACAAAGGAAGGGTCCCTCCGCTCAAGGTCAGATCGATTCCCCCCTTTCGGGTACACGTAGCATTTCTGACGGTCAATTGAGCTTCCAGCGTACACCTGTGGTTGTCTGAGGATAGAATTTCAAAATCACACCCAACCTGACAGCCATTTCCATCTTCCAAAAAGACCGAATACTGCCCCGCCGGAAGCTTTTCCAAAATAAGGCTGTCTGCGACAGGCAACGTAAGCGCCCCGGGAACAGGCCCCGTCCAGGACAAACTGTAAGGAGCTGCGCCTTCGGCAAAAACCAATACAACACGGCCCTCGTTGTTCGCTGATCCTGCCTCAGCATTGACCACCCGGCAAGAAAGCAGGGGGTCAGGACTTTGTTCTAACGTAATTTTAGCGACAGCCTGGCATCCATTGGCATCTACCACCTCTGCCTCATAAACTCCCGCAGCCAAATTGTCCAGCTGCCGAAGTCCGTCAAAACCTTCTTTGTTCCAGAAAATGCTGAAAGGACCATTGCCACTGGTGTACAATTCGAGACTGCCTCCTTCCGGATCGCTGCAACCCGGAGCAGACAATACGCCTATGCTGGCTTCCGGCAGTTCGTATACCCTTATATCAAATTGAGTTTCAGTTTCGCAGGAATACAGTCGATCATAAATGTACAGCGTAGCATTCGAGCTTAGTATGTCACCGGGTTCAAGTCTGTCACCCGTACCGTCGCGTCCAGTAAAATATCCCTGAGCACCACTCAGATTTTCACCAATGATTCCCTGCAATATAAATGGGCCACAGGAAGTCTGATCCGGAATTTCATAAACAACAGGTGGCTTGTGAGCTATCAAGGTAAGGGTATCCCCCAACTCAGAATAAACACTACAGCCGGCACTGTCCTGTACTTCAAGTATGGACAGTATCAGGGTGTCTTCTGTCTGCACTTCCAGCTGAAATCCATCATCAATGTCCTCAAGACGAAAAGTATCCCTCCCCACTGTGTAAGATACTGTAAAAGGACCTCCGACTTTGGGAAGTCGCACACTTATGACATCTTCCAGCCATTCACATGCCCCACAGGTACTGCATTCAAGCCCGATGGTGTCTCTGCGAAGCGTCAGGGCAGCAGAAAAAGGCATAAAATCACTGCATTGGTCAAAACGCTGCCAATTTTCCGGAGTGCTCAGCCTTTCCAACCACTCCAACCGCCCCGCAGAGGCAGTATCTCCTCCATAAGTCATAAAATCTCCTGTGGTAGTAGCGGATTGTATGGTGTAACAAGCACTGAGTGCAGTCGGCAAACCGGAATCCATGGCAGTATTCTGCATAGGGAGCCAGGTTGTCTGCGAGTTAAAAGCAAATACAAGCCTTCCACCCGTGTAGGTAGCATCGTCCATTTCCGCAGAACCATTGTCCCAGGCCCCCCCCTGTAAAAAGAACAGTTGGTCTCCGTTGGAATTAAAATTGACGGATGTAGTACCCAGGTCTTCAAACAGCCAGCCAGCGTCAGGAGCCACAGCTTCATACCCATTGCCCACAGGAGGAAATCGAAAAGCTATGATCTGGCCTGCAGGGATATCCGGGCCCGTACGGGTCACTCGCAGAAAACCCTCCCGATTGCCCCACAAACCTACATTGCTCCGCTCCCAACCGTTGTCGGTAAGGTCCAGTACCGTACCTGTAGCAATG
>JALQTV010000405.1 GCA_023268675.1 Saprospiraceae bacterium
AAACAGTTCGTTGGGGTTGTGCGGTTCTATTTTCCCCATGGCCATGAAACGCTCCCAACTAATGCCTAGCGACAACACATAATCGTATAGGTAATAACCCAGATGGTGTTCCGAAAAATAGTCATGTCCCGCCGGTACGGGAGTATGGGTAGTGAAGAGGGACGTTGAGCGGACGTATTCCAGGGCCTCTTCAAACGACAATTGTTGATTCTTTCTGAGTTGACGGATGCGTTCCAGCCCCATGAATGCTGCATGTCCTTCGTTGCAGTGATACACTTCCCTGGAGATCCCCAGCAGTTCCAGCACCCTTACCCCTCCTATTCCGAGAAGAATTTCCTGTTTCAGCCTGTGCTCAGAATCCCCGCCATAGAGGTGATGGGTAAGGTTGCGATCATCCCAGTTGTTTTCATCCAGATCGGTATCGAGCAGGTAGAGTGAAATCCTACCGACTTTGGTCTCCCAAATTTTAGCCCAGATTTTCCGCCCTTGCCAGGTGACGGCAATTTTGAGCCACTCGCCATTTTCCTTGCGGACGGGATAATAGGGCAATTTAGTCAGTTCCTGAGCGGGATAATTATGTACCTGTTCGCCATAAAGTGAGATGGTCTGTTGGAAATAGCCGTATTTGTACAGCAGTCCTATGGCTACCATGTCCTTGTTCTGGTCACTGGCTTCCTTCAGATAATCTCCTGCCAGGATGCCCAATCCGCCGGAATATAGGCGCAGGGATAGTTTGAGTCCATACTCCATGCAGAAATAGACGATTTTTTCCGCATTCTGTACTTTGGGAACAGCTATGTAAGCATCGAAAGCCGCTTTCACACGGTTCATTTGATCCATGAATACCGGATCAGCAATCAGTTTCGCTGCTTTGTCGCGAGGAAGTTGATCCAGCAGTGCAACGGGATTTTGTTCTAGTTTTTCCCAGGCAGTCGGATCGATGGATCCAAATAGCTGTTCAGCTTCTTCGTTCCAGGACCACCAGAGGTTGTGAGCCAGATCATAAAGGGCGTGAAGTTGCTCTGGCAACCTACTTTCGATATAAACCTTTTTCAGGAAAGCATCTTTCTCATTGGATTGTGCTATCATAACAGGATGTGTGTATAATGAAAAAAGATTTGGTGTAGGGCTGGCGAGGGGCAAAAATAACAAGATTGGCCAAGATCGGGCAGGATTGAACAAGAATTTCGAGATTAACCGGATTTTTTGTACAGAGGCATCACCGTGCATCTGTTGGGACAGGGCCAAAACAGACTTCTATTCACAAAATTTTGACAAACAGGGTGTTAAATCTACTTGACAGGTCTTTTATTTTTCCAGAATAGCCTTTACCTCTTCAACTGACAATTCTACGGAAAAGGCAATTTGTTCTATGGTAAGGCCTAAGTCAGCCATGCGTTGAACAGTCTTTAACTTTGCTTTTTCCATGCCTTTCTCTATTCCCTCATCAATCAATTTGTCGTAAAATGATTTGAATTTTGTTGCCATAGTCGGAGTTATTTGTACGAGTATTTGTTCTTTGGTGAAATTATTGTCTAAAGCCCTGTTGATATAAACAAGAAGAGCAGCCGGCATTTTCCCATCGATAAAGATTTCAGCAATTTTCTCGAAGGTCAATTGTCGGGATTATTTACTTCTGAAATGGCACAATCGTACAAAAGCCTGTCATTCATGACAAAAAATGGCATTTCATGACAAAAATTTTATGCAGCGCATAAAAAGCATTTATTTGTCGTTTGTAGACCTCGAATAACCACTTAATGGTTATAATCCCTTATTTTTCTATCTGATGTCCACCGGGGTATATTCAGCTATACTCCGGTAGCATCGGTTTTGACAAAGTCGCTTTTGCTGAAAAGCATAAAAATTCAGCTATAAGTAATAAATACATTAGCTCCGACGTCATAACAATAATCTTCTTTCTAAAATAGCAACCGTATGAAAATTAAAATCTCTTTCCCCGCCTTGCTTTTCTGCCTGTACCTGGCCTTTCCCCTTCAGGCGATCAATTTCGAACAGGAGGCGTCCTGGCAGGATATGTTGACACTAGCTCGTGAGCAAAACAAAATCTTATTTGTAGATGCATACGCTACCTGGTGTGGCCCCTGTAAAATGATGGACCGGGATGTTTTTCCGGATGAGACCCTCAGTGCTTTTTTTGACGAAAACTTTATCAATGTAAAGCTGGACATGGAAAGTGAGCGCGGTGCGCCTTTCGCGGCGGATTACAAGGTAACGGCCTATCCTTCGCTATTTTTCATTGCTCCGGATGGAAGCATGTTGCGCAAAAATGTAGGAGCGATTGACGCAGAACAATTGATGGCTATC
>JALQTV010000406.1 GCA_023268675.1 Saprospiraceae bacterium
TCGACCGATTGACCATCCCGTTTGAAACAGGGCTGGATCCCATCGTGTTTACCCGCAAAGAAAAGAGGGATTTCTCTCGTTACGAAGGAGAATACATCCTGGTGTCTGCCCAACTGACGACGCGGATAGCAGAGAAGGACGGAGTACTGAAGTGGGCTGTTCCGGGACAGATGGAATACACTCTGGAGTTCGTCAAGGACAATGTTTTTGCCCTGAAAGGGATACCGGGGTTTACGGTGAAGTTTGCCGAAGAAGACGGTGAAATTTCCGGCTTGGAATCCATACAACCCAATGGGACTTTTCCGGCTATTAGGAAAAAGTAAAGCAATCCGGCACTTCTTTTTTTCCTCTAAATGAACTAAATACAACTTACTTTTCGTTTAGCAGAAAATTTTATTTATGTCAAAGACTGCTAAACTGAAAAGAGGGGAGTTGAGGAAAATCGGATTTTCCGACGGGAACATGATAGGCAAGCTGGTGCAGGCAATGCAGAAGAACTTCCGGACACTTCCAAAGACTGAAGCATTGAAATTACTTGCGGAATTGGAAAAAGATCCGGAGTCTTTTTTCGGACACGAGGTTTTCGATCCCTTCGCCCGGAAAATGACGGAAGCCCGAAATTGGTCCGATCCTGTGAGTGAAGAGCGTGAAGGGGCTTTCGATATCTTTGGTCCTGAATTAATTGAACAGGGTGCATTGCATCAGATGTACACAGCCATGAAATTACCGGTAGCAGTGGCTGGGGCACTCATGCCCGACGCACACCACGGTTATGGCTTGCCTATTGGCGGTGTGCTGGCTACTAAAAACAGCGTGATTCCTTATGGAGTAGGGGTAGATATTGGTTGCAGGATGAGTTTGTCCGTTTTTCCTATTGCGGAGGAAGTGCTTGCGGCAAAAGGATCGGACTTCACAGAGGTGTTGCTTCGGAATACCCGATTTGGAATCGGAGAGTTTGAACGGCCAAAGTCCCACGCCGTCCTGAGCAATCCTTTGTTTAGGGAAATCAAGTTGCTGAGAGAGCTGAAAAGTACGGCCGCAAAGCAAATTGGATCTTCAGGATCGGGGAATCACTTCGTGGAATTCGGGATAGTTGAAATGGTAGAAGCTGACGATCAAATTGGCCTTGCGCCAGGACGGTACATCGGCTTGCTGTCACATAGTGGTTCCAGGGGTTTTGGAGCTGCGGTAGCCAAGCATTTCACCAAGGTCGCTATGGATTCCAGGGACCTTCCCAAGGAAGCCCGTCACCTGGCCTGGCTGGACCTGGACACGGAAGCCGGACAAGAGGACTGGTTGTCCATGAACCTGGCCGGGGATTATGCTACTGCTTGTCATGAACAGATTCACCAGCGTGTGAGTACGTCTCTGGGTGAGTCGCCACTGGTCACGATACAGAATCACCATAATTTTGCCTGGAAGGAAAAACAGGCAGATGGGAGAGAGTTGATTGTTCACCGGAAAGGAGCTACCCCTGCAGCAGCTGGCCAATTGGGGATTATTCCGGGTTCCATGACGTCTCCCGGGTTCATCGTTCGTGGAAAAGGGCATGCAGGGTCGCTGAATTCTGCCTCTCATGGAGCAGGAAGAGCTTTTTCCAGAGGAGAGGCAAAGAAAAATTTCAGCAAAGGAGCATTTGAAAAGCACCTGAAAAAGGAACAGGTTACCCTGTTGGGAGGAAGCCTCGATGAAGCTCCTTTTGCGTACAAGGATATCAGACAGGTGATGGAGGCTCAACGCGATTTGGTAGATGTCCTGGGTTGGTTTGAACCCCGGATAGTACGCATGGCCTGAGCATAAATTTACAGCAACATGAAAAAGTTAATCGATCTGAGTCATACCATTGAAGATGGACTGATTACTTACAAAGGGCTTCCGGCTCCGGTAATTTGCGACTACCTGAGCCGGGAAGCTTCCCGCTCGCATTACGAAGAAGGAACGACTTTCCAGATTGGAAAAATTGAAATGGTTGCCAACACAGGAACTTATGTCGATTGTCCTTTCCATCGTTTTGAAAACGGGAAGGATCTTTCTGAAGTGCAGTTGGATCGTTTTGCTGATTTGCCGGGGATTTGCATTCATATCCCTCCTGACAATGGACCTGCGATCGATGTGAACCATTTTATGGAAAAACCACTCACGGGAAAAGCAGTTTTGATACATACCGGCTGGGACAAACACTGGAATACGGAAAGTTATTTCGAAGGACATCCCTGGTTAACCGAAGCGGCAGCGAGGTTTCTCAAAGAAGCAGGGGTGCGACTGGTGGGGATTGATTCTCATAATATTGACAATACCGCTCACAACAGTCGCCCGGTGCATACCG
>JALQTV010000407.1 GCA_023268675.1 Saprospiraceae bacterium
ATCCATAAAACGAGCCAGCGTGCGCAGGTCTTCAGCCTGGTCAAACCATTTGTCACCGAATTTGACAGGTTCCAGCAGCGTCAAAGCATCGGCGGGTTTGCTGTACACCAACCATTTGGCCAGTTCGAACGATGCTTCCGTATAATCTGGATATTTTTGGACAAAGCCGGCCAGTTTTTCCACATTCGCGGGTGTGGGATCCTCATCAATAGCCGCCAGCAACTCGTCCAATACTTTTTTTCGGGAATCAGGAATGTGTTCGTCCAGCCATTGCTCTATGGATTTTCGGGGCAGGGCCCCGGCAAATTCTGCCTTGACTTTTCCCTTGTAAAACATTTTGACATTGGGGATGCCACGAATCTGATAGCGCTGGGCCAATTCGGGCTCCTCCTCTGTATTTAACTTGACCAGTTCCCAGCGACCTTCCTGGTCTGCTGCCAGTTGTTCAATCACCGGTCCGAGAACGCGGCAGGGCCCACACCAGGGTGCCCAAAAATCAACTACTACAGGAATATCCTGACTTCTTTCAATAACTTGTTTTTCAAAATCCAGGCTGTTCATACCTATTTGTTTTATAGTTACGGATCCGCGCATGATGATACGTGGCTACATCTTAATTACTTGGTTTTCAGCAATCACAAACACCTGATCTCCTTTTTTTACGGGGATTTGTGCCGTGCCGGTAAAGCTGCCGAAAGCGGGAAGCAATCCCTGACTTTTACCAAAATAAAAACAGGGTAAGCGCAGCGTTTGTTTAGCTCCTCCGCTAAGTCTTACACTCGGATGAATGTGTCCGGCGAGGTTATACCCATCGCTCTCAACTTTCCCCTGCGGGTGATGGGTAAACAACCAGGGCCCCTCCTTCACCTCAAGGGCGTGTACATACAAACCTGTATCGCGGTAAAGCTCCGATTCCAGGATATCGTGATTGCCCGGTACCAATTCAAAAGAAACGCTTTGAAACTGTGCAATCAGTTGTGCCAGGTCTTCCCATTCGCTGTTGTAGCTGCTGTGGAAAAGATCTCCTAAAAACAGTACCCGTTCGGGCTTGAAATCAAGCAGTACGGCTATCAGTTTGTCCAGTGTAGCATCTGCGACCTCGACTGGTACAGCGATGCCGTGCTTTCTGAAGTGGGTGCTCTTCCCCAGGTGTACATCTGCGATCAGTAGGGTGCGCCTTTCTTGCCAGTACAGAGCCTTAAAGGGATGCAGGTGCAGGGTTTGCCCCAAAAAAGTAAAAATGCAGGTTCCTTTCATCAATTCATTCGGTTTGGGCTGTCAGGCAAACTGCAACTTCATTTTGCGAATGCGGTCTTCGAGCAATTCGGAGCTCAATTTTTCGCGCAAGCGGTCCACCATAATGGGAAAGGCGAAGGGAGTGGGCTTCTCCGGTCGGCTGAACAACAATCGCTGGGCTGTGATGCGTTCCAAAGCACGGCGAAGGCGGATCTCTTCCAGCTGAAAGGTCATCACCTCATCATAGGCTTGCAACAACAGCAGGTTGTCGGGCTCGTATTCCTCAAAAACCTTGAAAAACAACTGCGCAGAAGACTGGATGTGCCGCTCTTTTTTTTCATTGCCCGGGAAGCCCTTGAATATCAGTCCCGAAATACCCGCTCTGTCGCGAAAGCGTCTGCCTGCCATCTCCACACTGTTGATGCTCTGCTGGATGTGCTCATAGAGGTTTTGAGTGGAAAAAAGTCCGGCTTCCAGTGCTTCCCCGATTGGTATTTCCTGTTCTGACAGGAGCTCAAACCCATAGTCATTCATGGCAATGGAAAACGAGATGGGGCGCAAGCGGGAAATCCGCCAGGCAAACAAGGCTCCCATGCCCTCGTGTACGGCCCTTCCCTCAAAGGGATACATCACCAGGTGGTACCCTTCCTTGCTTTTGAAGTATTCGATGAGAAAGTCGCCTTTTCCCGGGATGTGAGAACGCGATTGCTGCAGGTCGGTCAGCGGTTGCAAAGCCTGTAACTCAGCGTCCAAAGCCTTTCCTGCCACCATCAGATCCATTTTTTCCCTGATAAATTCAGACAATTCGGAAGACAAGGGCAGGCGCCCTCCCATCCAGGAGGGAATCCGACCCGTTTTTTTCCGGGACTTTCGAACCTGTGCCACCATGTCGCGTACCCTGACCAGTTCCAGGCTGTTGCCTGCAAACCAGAAGGTGTCTCCGGGTTGCAATTGTGCAATAAACCACTCCTCAATGGTACCCAGTGATTTGCCTCCTATGTATTTGATTTGGATGCTGGCATCGCTCACAATGGTACCTATGGACATGCGGTGTCGCATGGCAATCTTGCGAGAAGTGACCT
>JALQTV010000408.1 GCA_023268675.1 Saprospiraceae bacterium
TACGGTCATGGAAAAAGAGCGCGTGCTGCCCGACATTTCCAATCCCGCCTTTGAATCCTGGGAATTGCCCGACTTATCCATTTGGGAAGCAAGTGATGTGCCGGGCGATGCTTTTGTCTCGCTGGCTGGGCGGCGCCTGTTGATCATGGGAAAAGAGCGCGGCGGGATAGATGAAATCTGGAGTCATCCATTTATGGCTGCCAGAGATCTCAAAACGGGTTTGCTGATGGAAGGTCAATTGCAGTGGCTGGATGAACTCCCTTCCCGCCTGATCGTCTCTCCTGAGATGCTGATCCGCGAATACCGGATAGGTGCCCATATGCTGCGCGAAATTACCACCCTTTCTTTCGACCGGCCCATCGGGGTATTGCATTATGAAATTCCACCCGACCTTCCTTTCGAGGGACTGGTATTCGAGGCCTTTTTTAATGCCAGGTACATGTGGCCCTATGATGCATCGGCTACGGGAAGCATGGTGTATCATTTTGACAGGGAAAAACAGGGATTGCTGATCACTGCACAGGATGAGACGCTCGTTTCGTGGTTGCAATTTAGTGCCGCTCCGCGGAAAAAAAATCTAGGTCCTTTTGAAGGGTTTTCTTATTCTGCGGGAGGAATGGCTGAGGGGAATCCGGCTGATCACTTGCAGTTGGGCAGTTCTTTTGTGTTTGATGCAGCAGATCTCGACGGGGGATTGGAAATATTGCTTGCTGCCGGAAGCGAGGGGACAACAAGCCTCTGGAACCAGCTGCGTTCACTTGGCGGCCAAACAGCGGGCTTGTTTGAAGGAACCCATGCCTACTACCAACAACTTTTGAAAGAAAAGCTGTTTATCCACAGTCCGGACAGCCTCTTCAACAAAGGGTATGCCTGGGCGCTGGCACGTACCGATCAGTTTTTCCAGACTACTCCGGGGCTGGGCACTACTCAGATGGCTGGTTTTGGAACCACAGCCAGGGGCTGGGACGGCAGGCATGCGGTCAGTGGGCGACCGGGGTATGCCTGGTATTTCGGGAGGGATGCAGAGTGGAGTGGCATGGCTGTGAATGCTTATGGAGATTTTGACTGGGTAAAAGAGATGTTGAAAGTCTTTGTGCGTTATCAGGCGCTCAATGGGAAAATATTTCACGAACTGAGTACCAGTGGGGCGGTCCACTACGATGCTTCTGATGCCACCCCTTTGTTTGTGGTATTGGCAGCGCATTACCTGAAATACAGCAATGATCTGGAATTTATCCGGGAAATCTGGCCTAATCTGAAGCTGGCCATGGAATTTTGTGCTGCCACCGATACGGATGGTGATGGCTTGATAGAAAATACCGATGTGGGCCACGGCTGGATAGAAGGAGGGGCCTTGTTCGGCGTGCACACCGAATTCTACCTTGCAGGAGCCTGGGCTGCTGCCCTGGAAGGAGCCGGGTACATGGCTGATTTGTTGGAAGAACCATCTTTATCAGCAAGCTACCGTAAGGAAGCCCTTCGTGTGATGGCTATTATTGACCGGGAATTTTGGTCACCCAACAATGCTTATTTCTACAACGGCAAACTACGGGACGGCAGTTTTCAGGAACAGGCATCTGTGCTGCAGGCAGTGCCGATTTACCTGGACGCTGTCACCGACAGCCTGAAGGCCATTCAATCACTGGCACCCTTTGCCGGGCAGCAATGGACCACCGACTGGGGGATCCGGATGATTCCTGCCGACAATCCGGTATTCAATCCCCGTTCTTATCACGCAGGCATGGTTTGGCCGCTCTATGGCGGTTGGGCATCTTTGGCTGAGTACAAAACCGGTTATTACCACAGTGCCTGGTTTCACGTTCGAGCCAATTTGCTCAATTATCTTTATTGGGGCAAGGGGAGTGTGGAAGAAACCCTCCATGGCCAATACTTTCAGCCTGCCGGGGTTTGCAGCCAGCAATGCTGGTCCGAAAGCATGGTGCTGCAACCTCTGATAGAGGGAATGCTGGGTTTGGAGCCCGATGCACCCCGTAAAAAACTATCTCTTTCTCCTCGTTTTCCGACAGACTGGAATCAGGCCAAAGTCAGCAATATCCGAATGGCCAATATGGCACTGCAGCTGGATTGGAAGAGAGGGGCAGGTACTACCGAAGTTGAAATCTGGCGCGACGACGACAGTGAAGATATCCTGGAGCTCCAACTGTCCCAAAGTTTTGCATTGGGTACCAACATGCAATCCGTTACCATCGATGGAATAAAGGCAAATTGGAAGAGCCTGGCCAGACCCGAAAGTGTGGACATTGTCCTGGAAAGCATCCCTTTGCCCAAAGGACAGCGCAAAAAGCTTGTTTTCAATC
>JALQTV010000409.1 GCA_023268675.1 Saprospiraceae bacterium
AAAAAGCATAATCATCAATTTAGATGCCACAACGGGTATTTACCTAAACATTCAAAACCACTCTCCTGATAAATATCTTTCGCCAAAACCTTATCTTGCATGAGCTAATGCAGCAGAAATATGATCAAAAACCCCTTTAAAAGAAACCTCCAACTAAGCCCCAGACCCTCTCTGCTCAACTTGCGCACCGCTTTGTATTTCCTGCTGGGAGATTTGTTAGTTGGCATCGCGGGATATATGATCATCGAAGGATATTCTGTTCTCGATGCACTGTATATGGTAGTCATCACCATCTCTACCGTAGGATACATGGAAGTTCATCCGCTTTCTCTCGCCGGAAGAATCTTTTCAACCATATACATTCCCCTCAACATCATTTTGATTGCCTACGTCCTGGCTGTTTTTTCCTATTATGTGATCCAAGGTGAAATTTTTAAAAAAATGTACACAGACTCTATTGACAGACAAATCAAAAAACTCAGCAACCATGTCATCATTTGCGGATATGGCAGATACGGACGTGAAGTTTCTGAACATTTCAAAAATCACAATATTCCCTTCATCGTGATCGATCAAGACCACGAAACCATAGAATTCATACAAAATGCAGAAGAACACATCCTCTTTATTGAAGACGATGCAACCCACGATGAGGCACTGCTCAAAGCAAACATAACCAGTGCCAGAGCCCTGATTTCTACCCTGCCCGAAGATTCTGAAAACGTATTTACCGTACTCACCGCACGCCAACTCAACCCCCATATCAACATCATCTCCCGGGCCATCAACCCCAAATCGCGCAAAAAAATTGAACTCGCCGGAGCGGATCATGTCATCATGCCTGATCAAATCGGAGGCTTCTATATGGCCACTTTGGTTACCAAGCCCGATGCCGTAGAATTTTTTAGTTTTATTACCAACAAACACGTATCAGACATTGGCTTCGAAGAAATTTCCTACGAATTTGCTCCCGACAAATGCAAAGACCTGTCAATCCGAGACCTCACCATCCGCAAAACTACCGGAGCCAATATCATCGGTTTCAAGGATCCTCTTGGAAAATACCACGTCAACCCTACTCCCGATACCCGCCTGATTCCAGGCAGCAGTTTCATTGTACTCGGCAACCGCCGGCAGCTGGATGAATTAAAAAAATTTATGGAACAATGACAATGTCAGCTTGGTAAAGCTCCGGATAATGCTCCTGTTTCAGAAAACAACCATATCCTTATTCGGAAATGAGCTTTCTTTTCTCCTAAATTCTCTATTAAAGGTAATTTTGAAGATCCCGGCATCACTCATAGCGATCGGGACGCACGCAGTACGGGTGTAGTAGCAGGAATATTGTTTTCGATATAGCATCCGATGTTATAAACCCTTTGACAAGGTATCCGGCTACAATAAGTGCGGATACCTTGTCAATTAAGATCAAAAGATCCGCTTGAAGATTCCACCTCTAAACGCATAAACCCCACTCGGATCCGCTCCCCCAAACCACATTTCCCCCTGCCGGCTTCGATAAATAGTCCAAATGTGATTGCTTTCCAGACCCTGTTTGCGGGTGTAATTGCTTAGCGACGTTCCGTCAAAAAACCAGGCACCGGATCCGATTGTCCCAAACCAGATATTCCCGTTCGCATCTTCTCCTATAGAAAATACCCGTTCGGGGCCTCCACTCGCCATAAAAGGCATTTTACCCCTATGCAAAGCAGTGAAACTGGTGGCATCTTTTCCATCATAGACCCACACGCCAATGCCATTGTTGCCTATCCAGAGATTTCCCTTGCTGTCCTCAAAAATAGCGCGGACATGCAAATAACCTGTTGCTTCGCTGAGTCCCAATGCTGCATTGTCCAAAACCAAAAACTCCGAACCGTCATACCCCACTACAGCACCGTAAGTTCCAAACCACAGGCGATCGTTTTTTCCCCTGACAAAAGGCGTACTGACCGAGTGGTAAAAAGCCTGGCCAGAGACCGGTTTCAGCGGAAATTCATGGTAAAAAAACTCCCTGCCATCATAACGGTACACCCCGGCCTGCCCTTCATTGCTGTTATACCCGTTGGCCTCATCTCCTTTAAACCAAAGATCGCCGGGGTTTGCCTGCCAGGCATTTCTCAAACCGTAATTTTTTGCCGAAGGCGTACTTATCTTTTGACCATCATAACTACTCAGGCCCCTCCCACACTCAAACCATATCTGCCCGCTTGCATCTTCATACATGGAACGAACCTGATTGTCACTCAACCCATCTTCGACGGTAAAATAAGTGTATTCCTGCCCATCAAATACAGCTACCCCCTCCTGGTG
>JALQTV010000040.1 GCA_023268675.1 Saprospiraceae bacterium
AAATAATTGGCTTTTCCAGCCTTTGTGTCTCACTTGTGTCCTTGTGGTAAAACCCACTCCTAAAAAACCCATTTCCGAATTTTGGTTTGATCAAATTTTCATTTCCTCTATTTTTGCCGAAGGCTAAAAATAAACAAACACAACTATGCTTTTCCACAAATGCCTGTGTACAGCCTGTTGAAAAGTAAATCCGAAACATCCCATACATTTGTGGCCGATTCCTGTTAGTTTTGAAGGTAATTTCTTACCAGAAGCTATCTCGATATTATTTTTGAGATAGCTTTCAGCACAACAGGCAAGTTTTAAAACCTTGAGATGGCAGAACCAAAAAATGTATCCCTCAGCACACGTACCGGAAGCAACTATCGCAAACGCAAGGAAGAACCCACAGGTTTCACTCCCGGTAAGCTACAACCCCAGGCTATTCCACTGGAGGAAGCAGTTTTAGGAGCGTTGATGCTGGACAAGGATGCTTTGATTGTGGTGGTTGACATTCTGAAACCGGATAGTTTTTACCTGGAAAGCCATAAGCTCATCTACAGTGCTACGCTTCGCTTGTTTGAAAGGTCCCAACCAGTGGATTTGCTTACCGTGATGGAAGAACTGAAAAAGAGCGGAGACCTGGAACAAGCAGGTGGACCGGCTTATCTGGCCAGTCTGACCAACAAGGTTGCCTCCGCGGCTAACGTAGAATTTCACGCACGCATCATCGCGCAAAAGTTTATCCAGCGCGAACTGATAACGGTATCCACGAAAATCATCCGCGATGCTTATGAAGATACCACAGATGTCATACAGCTATTGGATGATGCCGAGCAAGGACTTTTCGCGATAGCGCAACAAAACATGGGCCGCAGTTTCGATACCATGGCTTCTCTTGCTGTGAAGTTGCGCAAACAGCTGGACGATATGAAAAACCGGGAGGATGGCCTGACTGGAGTCCCAACCGGCTTTACTGATCTGGACAGATTGACTTCCGGATGGCAGCCCTCGGACCTCATCATCATTGCAGCCAGACCGGGTATGGGTAAAACGAGTTTTGTACTTTCCATCGCCCGAAATGCCGCTACTCAATTCTCAAAAGGGGTCGCCCTCTTTTCGCTGGAAATGTCCAGCCTGCAGCTGGCACAGCGCCTTATTTCCATGGAAGCCGAAATTTCCAGCCAAAAGTTGCGCAACGGGGGAATGGAAGATTACGAGTGGCAACAATTCAATACTGCCATAGAACGCATTGGCGAAGCACCTATTTTTATAGATGATACTCCGGGTATTAATGTTTTTGAACTACGAGCCAAGTGCCGACGCCTGAAAATGCAACACGACATACAGCTCATCGTCATTGACTACTTACAATTAATGAGCGGGGGCGGAGAAAATCACAAAGGAGGCAACCGCGAACAAGAAGTCAGCGGAATTTCCAGAGCACTCAAAGCACTGGCTAAAGAACTAAACGTACCCGTAATCGCCCTGTCTCAGCTCAGCCGTGCAGTGGAAGTCCGGGGGGGAAGTAAAAGACCTCAACTATCGGATCTCAGGGAGTCGGGCTCCATCGAGCAAGATGCAGATATCGTGTCTTTCATTTATAGACCTGAATACTACGACATCCTCGAAGACGAAGATGGAAAATCGCTAAAAGGCATCGCAGAAATCATTGTAGCCAAACACAGAAACGGTGCGCTGAAGACGGTACAGTTGAAGTTTACCGACCGCTTCGCTACTTTCTCTGACCTTGACGATGCAGGCTTCGATTCACTGGGGGACGATCCCGGACAAGACCCTTTCAGCAATATCATTACCCGTCCCTCGCGCATGAACGACGACGAGGACATCCCATTTTAAGGCATTACCCGATGAAAAAGGACAAACTCCCACAAACCGAAGAAGGATTCCCCATGCGGCTGAATAAATTCATAGCCCATTGTGGCATTTGTTCCCGTCGGCAAGCGGTTGAACTAATCAAAGATGGGCAGGTTCAGGTCAATGGGCAACTGATGACAGAACCAGGATACCTCGTAGAAACTACCGATAAGGTCCTGTTGAAAAACAAAGAAATTCGACCGGAAGCAAAAAAAGTATACCTTTTGCTCAACAAGCCCAAAAATGTCATCACGACAGTCAAGGACGAAAAGGGCAGAAAAACAGTTTTAGACTTGATTAAAAACAAAGATGGGCTGCGCATCTTCCCAGTCGGTCGCCTGGACCGCGCAACCACCGGCCTGCTCCTGCTTACCAACGATGGCGATATGGCAAAAAAACTCTCCCACCCCAGCCACAAGGTAAAAAAGATCTATGAAGTAGGATTGGACCGACCAGTAGAAGCCAGGGATTTGGAACGCATTCGCAAGGGACTCACGCTAGAAGACGGCCCGGCACCAGTCAATTGGGTAGAATACGTTCAGGGAAAGCCCAAATCAGAGGTAGCCATTGAAATCATCATAGGCCGTAACCGTATCGTACGTCGCATTTTCGAACATTTGGGCTATCAGGTAAAAAAACTGGATCGCGTTTACTACGGAGGACTCACCAAAAAAGATCTTCCTCGCGGCTTTTACCGCGATCTGAATGAAAAAGAAATCCTTATGCTTCGTCATTTTACAGGTGAGCAGTGAACAGTGAGCAGTGAGCAGTGTTATGTCCTTCCCTAAATAGCATTGACCGTTTTGTTAGAAAATACATTTATCGGACAGAAGAGAGCCTGGTTTTTTTAGCCCACTTGCAAGTGGGCTCGAGGTTTTCCTTCCTTAGGCTATAGGATCACTACTTAACCAATGCTCCAATCAAACCCAACAATGCTGTCTCTGTGTTTTTTAGATTATAAAGCGCATTCTAACGAGATTGGGTGGCGCTGAGATATCCCAACTGGATGCTTCGGTAATCAAAAGAATTGATCAATCCTCCTTTCAGCCGTTCTTCTGCAATCCTCAGGTTGTTGCTGGCATTTTCCAGAAGCCTTCCACTTAGTGCCAACAATTCCTTTTGGTTTTTATAAGCAGCAAAGGTATTGCGCAGGCGGATGTGGAAAGCCAATTTTGCCTCTTCGAAATTATCTGCTGCGATCAATTCTTCCACTTGGGCATTTTCTATCCTTTTTTTCCGAACCCCGCCATCAAACAAGTTGATACTTGCCCCGAAATTAACAAAACCATTGAGCGTATTTGCTGTAAGTGCGTTTAGTGAGAGGGACTCTCCTGTGCGCAAAGTACCACTTCCGGAGGAGAGGCTCCAATTGTAAGCCAGGCCTGCCCTGGCACTGATGGTAGCAGATCGGGTACTTTCCTGCAGGCGAGTATTGATCACTGACAGTTCCCGGTTGACCGTAAGATTTCTCAGCGTGAGGTTATTAGCCAGCATGCGTTCTTCCAGGCCGGACAACTCATAATCAGCGGGAGAGAAATTGAGGTTGTCCGTCAGCAAGAAAGAACGATCGGGGTCACTTATCCCCATAGTCTGATTGAGATTTCGCCGGGCGGTTTCCAGGTTATTGAGTTGAATCAGATACGCCGTCGAATCATTCAGGTAAGCATCTTTGCTCTGTAGCAAATCAAAAGAACCTCCCTGACCAAATTCCCGGCGGGTCTCCTGGTATTGAATGCGATCTCTGGATAGTGCCAGCACCTCCTCCAGTACGCGCAATTGTTCTTGCTGAATCAAAACAGCATAATAGGCATTGATAACGGATTGCATCACTCCTTCAACTGCCAGGTTCACATTACCTTCCCCGATGCGCTCCAGCGTTTCCAACTGTTGTTTGGTCAATTGTACCCTGTGGCCATCAAATAAAATCATGCTTGCCTCCACAGAAGGGATAGCAGCCGTTGAGACAGAGGTAAGTTCCGGCAGGAAAGAAGCCGGATTGTTGACATTGGTAAAGCCATTGTTGATTCCCAGCAAGGCATCCAAAGAGGGCAACTTTCCTGCAATCGCCCAATCATTGTTCCGTGCAGCAATGTCCGCGTTCTTTTCTGCTATGCTGATTTGATAATTTTGCTCCAAAGCCAATGCGATGGCATCTGCCAGACTAAGTATTTCCTGAGCTGTGCCTGTTCGGCAAAAAGATGCGGTCAGCAAAAGAAGCAATGCAATCTTCTTCATTTTGTGTGTAACTTTTTTTGTATCAAAACAAGCGTCTTTCGAACACGAAGCGCTTGGAATAAAAATTATAGAAAAACAGGATCCCCGTACTCAGCAACTTGGTCAGGTACTGGTGCGCTGCAAAAAAAGGCATTTGAGTAAGTCCGTATATCAGCGCTGTACTCAAAGACAAGCCAATCAAAGAAGCCGATATCGAAGCCAAAAAAGTAGGCAGGGTAGCTCCTTTTTGACTGAAAATAAACCGCTTGTGCATGGTGAAATTGATCAACACAGCCGTACCATAAGACACGATATTTGACAAAACAGGAGAAAACACCCGATTTACCAGCACCAGATACAGCACATAATCCACGCTTGTAGCTACGGCTCCTGCTCCTGCAAATTTGACTTTCAGGAAAAACAACTGCCTTATTTTTTCCCAAAGGGAACCTCCTTCCCGACTCCCGATTTCTTCCTTTTCGACCATTTCCTGTTATATTAAAGCATTCAAGATCACTACCAGGGCAATAATCGAAAAGATCAAAAACCATAAATACTGATATCCTCCATCGGATCCGGTAGCAGGTTCTACCTCCTCATACGAAGGTTTGACTCCATTCCAGGCCCAGGATGCGTACACTTTGAAACGATTCACAATAATCAATAAAACAGGCAGCAAGATGAGGATCACCAGTGTGATCACCAGCAGCCCGAAAGATACCGAAGCTGCCATCGGAATCAGGAATTGCGCCTGCAAACTCTTTTCAAACAACAGCGGTGCCAGACCGGCAAAGGTCGTGAAGGTAGTCAACAAGATAGGTCTGAACCTCGATAATCCGGCCTCATAAAGCGCCTCCATCTGAGGGGTTCCTTCCTCCAGACGTTTATTATAATTGGAAATCAGCACCAAAGTATCATTAACTAAGATCCCCACAAGTGCAATGATACCGAGGTTGGAAAACAAACTGATGGGCAAGCCCAGCATATAATGTCCCCATCCTACCCCAATCAGGGATAAAGGAATAAGGGAAAATACCACCATAGTTTGACTTACTGAGCGGAAAGTCAGGGCAATAATCAGAAACATAATAGAAAGCAAGACAATTCCCACCGTTCCTATCGACCCTGAAGATTTGGCCTGTTCGCGATACTGTCCGTCAAATTCCACTCTTACATCGGGATACTTTTGCAGGATGCCCGGAACAATATCATTTTGCAGCGAAGCTGTCACATCACTCACCGACACCTGGTCATTTGCCACGTCGGCCTCTACCTTGATGCGTCGCTTGCCATTTACGTGGTTGATGCTAATCACACCCCGTTTCATTTCCAAATCCGCAATTTCTGACAGAGGGAATGCCCGACCATCGGGAAAGCGAATCCGCATGGCATTGAGTTGGGTAATGTCTGATCTATCTTTTTCATCGTAGCGCACCCAAACGCGCACTTCGTCTCTTCCCCGTTGCAGCCGCTGCACTTCAGCTCCAAAAAATCCCTGCCTGACCTGCGCAAGCACATCCTGCACATCCAAACCCAGAAATGCAGCCTTGTCCTTGAGTTTGATCTCAAACTCTCGCAGCCCTTCCTGGTTGTCATCTACTACATCAGACAACTCTTCCAGGTTTTGCATCGCAGCCTTTAGTTCTCCTGCTGCTGCTGCCACAGACACCTGGTTATCCCCAATCACATTGATGTCAAATGGCTTTCCAAAAGCAGACTGGCTGCCATAGGAAACCACCTCTGCTTCATAAATTGGTCCGGCTTCCGCGCGAATGGTATTGATCACCTCACGCACGCGCAGGGAATCGCGCAATTCTCCGGTCAATAATTTGATGTCCAGTCCTCCCTCATAAGTTGAAGGACCTATGTTTTTCTGCACATACAGAATGGCCTGTCTGTCGTCGTCGAAATACCTTTCACTCAACTTTTCATTTGCCCGCCAAGCTGCAGACTGCAAGTGATCCAGCCATTGGTCTGTCACTTCCTCTCTTGTTCCGGCAGGCATTTTAAGCACGATATTAAGGTTGTCCCGCTCAATGATCGGGAAAAAAGTAGTCTTTATGATTCCCCCGGCAATGCCCCCAAAAGTAATCAGCAACAAAGACAACATAAAAGCGATGGTCAGCAACTTATTATGCATGGCGAAGCGCAAACTCGGCGCGTACAATCGATCCCTCAGAAAAGCCAGCATTTGTTCAAAGCGCTCCTGGATGACGTATTTCTTATGTTCCGGATTCAAGGCCTTGGAATGCGCAATGTGCGTAGGCAAAATGATCATCCCCTCGATGAGGGAAAAGACCAGTGAAAAGATCACTACAATAGACATTTGGGTAAAAAAGTCACCCAACCTGCCATCGATGAAGAAAAAAGCTGCGAAAGCCACTACGGTAGTCAGAATAGAAGAAAAAACTGCCGGCAATACCTCCATCGTGCCCTCAATGGCTGCTTGTAGCCGGGGCATGCCTTCCTCATATTTTTGGTAAATATTCTCGGCGATCACGATCCCGTCATCCACCAGAATCCCAATCACCAGAATCATCCCGAACAGCGACAGCACATTGATGCTCACTCCCAGCGCATTGGCCATGATAAACATCCCTGCAAAGGAAATCGGTATCGCAATGGCGACCCAAAAAGCTACCCGGTAGTTGAGGAAAATAGACAATAAAAGAATCACAATACAAAAACCCAGAATGCCATTTTCTGTCAGCAAATCGATCCTGTCCCGCAGGATTTCGGACTGATCATTGATCAGGGTAGCTTTTACTTCTGCATTGGATTGATTGAAAACATCCATATAGTCCCTGACGAGTCCCACAATAGTAAGCATGTCCTCATCCAGGGTATTTTGAACATTTACGATGACAGCAGTTTGATCGTTCAGGAAACTACGCTCCGGATTGTCCACCCACTGATCCCGGATATCTGCTACCTCAGCCAGGGTAACGGTAGAACCATCCAGGCCTCTTTTCACCACAATGTCGCGCAAGCCATCTGCATAGTAGGATTTGTTGCGTGCCCGCAGCAAAAATTCTTCCTTCTCCCCTTTCAAGGTCCCTCCTGTCAATTCCAAATTGGCTCCCTGAACAGCCTGCACTGCCTGCGCAAAAGTCAGGTTATAAGCCCGAAGGTCTTTTTCGCGAAAAGCGATCTCGATTTCCTCTTCCGGAAACCCGCTAAGTGTGACCTTGGAAATGCCATCGATGGCTAGCAAATCCTCTTCTACCTGTCGCCCATAGCGCTTTAAAGTCGGCAAGTCAACATCCCCGCTGAGCGCAAAACTGATGGCCTCACCCAGGGTCTCCACTTTGAAAATTACCGGAGGCTCCATTCCCACAGGAAAAGAATTGATCTGATCCACCGCATTTTTGACATCCTGCAATACCAGATCCGTATTGTATCCCTGTAGAATCTCCACGGCAATGTTACCTGAATTTTCGCGGCTACTGGAAGTAGTACGTTCTACTCCGGATACCCCCTTGAGGTTCTCTTCCACCTTGTTGATGATCCCTTCTTCAATTTCTTCGGGAGAAGCTCCGGGATAAATCACCTGGATATTGATCAGGCGAACCTCAATCTCCGGAAAGAAAGTAGATTTCATACCCGACATGCCTACAAGTCCCATGGCCAGGATGCCAAACATGATAAGATTGGCCGCAATCGGGTATTTTATGAAATAGTTAATGAATGATTTCATGTGAAATTGTCTTTATTCAGCCATCTTTTCCGACAGACAGCAGCTACTCAATCTAATCGTTGGCTTTAACTCTTATATTCAGACCATCGAAGGTTCCCGGAAGAATTTGCTTCAACAAAGCGGTTCTGTCAGGAATGCCTCTGATAATCGCTTCTCCCGGGGTCAGACGTACTACTTCTACTTCCCGAAGTCTTGTCTTGTTGTCTTCCACCACATAAACGCTGTTTTGATTGACGAGCAGATCACGAGGGATGGCCAGTGCATTGGTGATTGGCCTGGCTTCAGCCTGTCCCTTCAGGTACATTCCTTCCCTGAGGTTGCTGCCTTCCACCTCAATAAATACCTTGACCGTTTGAGTATTTGCATTGACCTGATCACTGATTCGCTTGACACGCCCCTTCCACTCACCGGTGAGATCCTCTGACCGAAGACTTACGGCTGCTCCGGGAGCCAGGTAAGGCAAATCAGACAAAGCGATGGTAGCTTCCAGCTCGTAATCGTTGGGATTCATCAAAATTCCCAGTTGCTGTCCTGCACGAACCAACGCTCCAGGATTGATATTCACCTGAGTCAGCACTCCCGTAAAAGGTGCATAAATCTTGTATTTGCTTAATCGCTCCTCGGCACTCTTGATCGAATAATAAGCTCCTTGAATATTCTGAGAAGCAACGAAAAACTTCTCTTGACGGCTCATTGGTTCAGGCAATGCCTGCAAAGGATCCTCCGGATCAAAAGCCTCCAGATAGGTTTCCCATTGGGCAAAACCCTCCGGATAATCGATTTTCATATCCGGCATCATCCGGGTAATGGAGTTGAGTAGATTGCTTTTCTGCGACAGCAGGTTGAGACGAGCTTCCTCATCATCGATATCTATCATCAAAGTACCCTTGTTGAAACTTGTTCCCACTTTGAATGGTCGGGATGTCGATCTCAGCGTACCCGAAACCTCTGCAAAAATGTCTATTTTATTATAAGCAACCAACTGGCCGTCTATCTCGAGCACAGCCGGAATCGTGCTGTTTTGCGCTATAAAAGTATCTACATAAAAAACCCTCGGTGCTTCCGTTTTCACCGGCGGTGCTTCCCGCTGGCTGCTGAGAAGTCTGAATCCGGCGATGCCTCCTACGAGGATCAGAACCGCCAGAACTACACTTAAACGTCTGACAAACAAATTCATAGTTAATTTTTTTCAATAAAATCTGCGCCTTGTTCCAAAATCAGTTGACTATAAATAGCACGAAGTACCTGCTTACAAGTTTCAAATGCTGCAGGATCTATAGCTTCGGATACTTTTTCTTCTACCTTCTCGGCCTCCGGCCAAAAATGCCCCTGCATGAGCCTTCCTTTTTCCGTCAGGAAGATTCTTTTGGTCCGCTTGTCCTGGTCGTCCGCTAACCTTTCTATCAATCCCTCCCCCTCCAGGTGATCAAGCAAACGAGTAATGGTAGCCTTGTCCTTGATCACAGAGGCTGCCAGGTCCTGCTGACGCAACCCATCTTGTCTCCACAAATCCACAAGGACCCCAATATGTGGGGACTTTACCCCCCAGGATTCGAGGCAGGCATCTCTTCGAATGGCATTCACCAAAAGACGCGCTACCCTGTTGCTCAGGAATACGAGGTTGTCGAGTGGATCGAAATTTTGCTGCATTGCAATAGTTGCATTTGCAACTAAACCCATGATCGGGAATAAGGTTGAATGCGCAGCGAAAAAAGTTGAAAAATTTATCTGTACTTAATAAACGGCGGGTCAGTTTACGGAAAACTGCATGACCATTTCGGCAGCATTGTAGAAAAACAACTCTGAGATATAAGGTTTCATGTATTCGCACAAGGGCATGGATGCGATCATCTCCAAAACCTCCAACTCTGAATCTGCCAGCATGACCGCCCACAACTTGGTTCTGTCCAGTGAAAGGGCATAAGACTGCAATTTTCCGGCTGACATCATTTCATTCACGGTACGACGTTGGGCAGGAATGAGCGCAATGAAGTTTTCATCATATTCGGCCGGTAGTTCAAACTCTACCATATACGGTTTTTTCATCATGGCTAGTGCAATCAATTTAGAACATAAAAGTGCAAAAAATACCTAAGGATTCAAATAATATTAATGGTGAAACGACAAAATCGGACTTATGCTGACAGTATCGGACAAGTGCCGGCTTGTCGCCGAAAAAGCCGCTATATTGCCTCAAAACAAGTAATTGTGTGTTATGCGAAAGGTATTGTTTGCTCTTGCGTTTGTTTTTACGTTCACCCTTCATGCTTCCGGTCAGTGGATGGAGCCTGACAAAACCTATTTTCGCATCGACATAGCCACTGATGGTATCTATCGCTTGTCGTATGATCTGCTAAAAAAGCAGGGAATACCCCTGCAAAACATCCCGACCAGCCACTATCAATTGTTCCACCTGGGAAAAGAAATCCCTCTTTACAGCAATTCAAGCGTCACTCTGGGCCCGGGAGATTACCTGGAATTTTTTGGAGAAAAAAATCGGGGAGAAGCTGATGAAGCAATGTTTCCGCGTGGTAAGGACACCCAACTAAATCCTGAATACAGCCTGTTTACAGATACTGCAGCCTATTTCCTTACCTGGGGAAGCAGCTCTTCCCTTTTTCGCTATTCCGAAGCATATCTGCCAACAAACTGTACAGCCCAGCCACTGGATTGGTTTTGGCAGGAACAACTGTACCTCTTCACGGATACCCATCAAAAAGCTGCCTACCGTATCGGAGAGGTGAGTCTTTCCTACAGCCATTTCGATCACAACGGTTTTGCCACTGCCCTCCGGCAGGAAACACGTATTCCGATAAGATTGCCCGCCGTGTATGAAGCAGGTCCAGCGGCACAAATAGCCTTGCGACTGCTTGCCAACGACAACATTGCGGGGCACCAACTGGAAATCCGGCTAGACGACATTCCCCTTTTTGATACAAGTTTTCAGGGGCTGCAACTCATTTCTCCTGTGCTGTCCCTCCCTGCGAAACAACTTTCCAGGCAAGTCAATCTGCACATAAGAGGCAAGCTTTCCCAGGATCGCTATGCCACAGCTTTTGTACGAGTCAAATATCCGTCACTTGCAGAAATAAGCAGTAGGAATTTCACTAAATTCGAACTTCCCTCCTTTTCCAACACCCGGCGATTGACCCTTCCCACCCGGGGAATTGATACTTTTTTCTTGTGGGACATCGAAAAACAGGTGCGGTATTCGTCCGTTTTCAATCCCGGACAATCTTCTCTCTGCTTGAGTCCTTCCTTTTCGGGTGGTACCTTCCTGCTCTGCCCTTTTGATCAAATATTACAGGTGGGACAACTGACACCCGTTTTTTTCAAAGATTTCACCAAGAGCTTAGGAGATTACATCATCATCACCCATCCTGAATTCCTCGGGGAAGGAGGTGCAGCGGAAGCTTATGCGCAGTACAGATCTGCTAAGTTCATGCCCATGATCGTCGATATCCGTCACTTGTACGACCAATATGCCTGGGGCATCCGCAGGCACCCCCTGGCTATCAGAAACTTTGTACACTTTCTGTATCAACAACAGCGGGTCAAGTACATCCTGTTGCTCGGAAAAGGCCTGGAGTATCCCTACCTTCGATCAGAGCAGGATCTCCAACAACACTCCCCCAACTTCTTTCTGCCCACATGGGGGACTCCCCCCTCTGACAACCTTCTGGCCTCTCAAGCAGGCCAAAGCACTCCTCTTATCCCCATCGGTAGGATAGCTGCCACCTCTTCCGAACAAATACTCCAATACCTCGAAAAAGTGAAAGCTTTTGAAAACAGTCGATCAGGACCTCAAAATTACGACCAAAAAAGTTGGCTAAAAAAGGTGCTGCACCTAAGTGGAGGAAATGGAATCACCGAACAACAATTGCTCCAAAATTATCTCGAGGACATGGGGCGACTGCTGGAAGGCGAGTCCTTCGGCGCAGCCATCCATCCCTGGTCTCAATTGGAGGAAGGTGGTTCAAAGCCTGGCAGTTCCTCCTTGTTTGAACTCATCAACAATGGACTGGCCATGCTGACCTTCCTGGGGCATAGCGCACCCGGTAGTTTTGACATCAATCTCGACAATCCGGAACGCTACGCCAATTACAACAAATATCCTTTTTTACTGTCGCTGGGCTGCTATTCAGGAAATATGTTCACTCCGGAAACCGGCCTTGCCGAAAAATTTTGCCTGATGGAAAACACCGGCACCATTGCTTTCGCTGCCGGTTCAGGTCCAGGTTTTCTCTCAGCGCTTAACCTCTTTGGAAGAACTTTTTACCAAAAACTAGGAAGCCAGCACTATGGCGCAAGCCTTGGCACCCTGCTCCAACAGAGCATACAAGCACTGGAGTCAGGCAACCAAAACATCATCCTGCAAACCTTAGCCGAGCAATTCGTATATCATGGCGATCCTGCCCTGTCCCTCCATCCCTTTGAAGGGGCTGACTACCTCATTATTCCCAATGAAATCCGCATAAATCCCCCCAGACCAACCTTGCAGGACGACACCCTTCATCTCATCCTGCCCATCGCGAACCTGGGGAAAGCCATCCAAGACAGCCTTTCCGTAACCGTTCGCTTTGATGCCAAACAGGGAGCAACAAAGGTCTTTTTCTTCGGGCAGCTCCCCGCCCCCTTTAATAAAAAAGAACTGACACTGCCGATTCCTTTAAAAGGATGGCAAGCAGGTCAGTATCAAACTTCCCTGGAGCTCACTCCCAAGCAAGCAGAACATCCCATGCCGGAAGCACAACAAAACAACTCCTTAAGCAATGCTTTCTCATTTGAATTGCTCCCGCAAAAAATAATGCCGCTCTATCCACCGGATTTGGCCATCTACCCGGAAGAAAAATTATTGCTGCAAGCCTGGTCACACCTGGAAGGAAATGCCGGAGAGACTTTGTCTTTTGAAATAGATACCACCCCCCAATTTGATAGTCCGTACCACCTCCAAAAAGAAATCCCTCTGGCGGCAGGCTTGCTCGAATGTGACTTTGGCGACAAGACTGGTATCCATAACACTATTTTTTGGCGTTGCAGCAGCAACCAATCACCAGACACCAGTGAGGTGCTATCTTTCACTTGGCTCCCCAAGCACCCCCAGGGAAGCATGATCAATCATGCCGAACAATTCGGAAAGGGTACTTTTAAAAATCTTTCACAAGCCGGCTGGTCCTTTGGCTCCGACTCACGCGAAATACGATTGCTCAATCATCCTGGAGCACAACAAGGGTTCTACCACAACGGGCAGCAGTGGGCAGGCATGTGGATATGGGAAATCAGTGCAAAAAAAGCCGGAGTGCATGTACTTGCCATGAATCCGCTAGATGGAGAATTTATCCTCAACAGTCCTCCGGGATTGTATGGAAGCCTCAACAATTTTTCACGTTGGCCATTGCCCACCTTTGCTTTCGATACGGAGTCACCTGAAGGCAGGATCTCTCTAAAGCAATTTTTGGAAGCTATTGTCCCCGAGGGCTATTTCGTAATGCTCTACAGTGGACAACAATCTCCTGACGACACTTACGCCCCTGAGTACTGGGAAGAAACCGGCCTAACAGCGCTTTTAGAAGCCGAAGGAGCCACTCAAGTTCGCGAACTTACCACCCGGGGTTCCCTTCCCTACCTGTTTTTCTACCAAAAAGGCGAAGGTCCCCTGCGTGAACAATTGCAAACGGATATTAGGAGTCCCCTAATTCACACACTGTTATTGCCCTTCCCCTTCTCTCAGGGCAGCTACACCACTCCGTCGATAGGTCCTGTTGCCCGCTGGTCCAAGCTCGAAATAAGCACCCATTTTGAAGACCCGACAGATGTTCTTACCCTTATCCTTGAAGAAAAAACCGACGACACAACCATTCCCCGACTGAATACTACCCTTTCAAAAAGCACGGAGGAAATTGATCTCAGCTTCCTCAACTCCCCCGGAGCATCAGCCATTCAAGCAAGGCTGATGTTCAGGGACAGCCTTTACCGAACGCCTGCCACTCTTCGATCGCTGAAATTTTTCTTTGATCCTTTACCCGATGTTTTATTTTCCAAAACGACCTCTTTGCCCGACACCCTGCCCTCGGGAACTCCGCTTCTTTGGCAGGGACGAGTAGCTAATATTTCAAGTACTGCCAGCGACAGTGTGCTGCTCCGGTACCATCTTAGGGACAACAAAGGCACAGAAACCAGCGGGACGCGCTACCTTCCACCTATCCCCGGAAAAAGTAGCATTCCCTTGGAAATAAATATTCCCACCAAGGGCCATAACCTTCAACAACAATTGACCATAGAACTCAATCCCCGGCACAGTTTTCGCGAAAGCAACAGCCAAAACAACCGGATACAAAGCGATGTCTTCCTTTTACCGGATAAATCAGCACCCGAGGTCGAAATCCGTTTTGACGGAAACCTATTGCAACCTGGCCAAACGGTCAGTTCTCAGCCCTTTATCTCAGTAAAAATCAGCGACAGGCAGCTGTCAGTACACTCAGATAGTGCTTCGGTGAGGCTTTATCTGAAAATTCCCGGAGAAAATTTCATCCCGGTAGCTTTGACGGGAAACCCGCAGCTGGAAATGGAATTGATGGATGCGGCATTGCAAACGCTGGAAATCCGCTGGCAACCATCGTTTGATCGCGATGGATTGTACCAAATCAAACTCGAAGCGAAAGATTACCATGGCAATATGCTGGTAAAAATGTATGATTTCAACATCATCACCCAGGCTGATTTAAGTGCTTGTTGGGTTTACCCCAATCCTTTCAGCACAAATGCACGATTTGTATTCACACTGGGAGGCTCGGATCCCCTGTACGATTACAAGATCCAAATTTTGACTGTTACCGGTCGGGTAGTTCGCGAACTAAGTGCTTCTGATCTGGGGGCAATCTACCCCGGTACAAGGCCTACCGAGTACTCCTGGGATGGCACCGACAACTTTGGAGATAAGTTGGCTCGGGGGGTGTATTTTTACCGCATT
>JALQTV010000410.1 GCA_023268675.1 Saprospiraceae bacterium
GTTTCCGTCTCCGGATCCCTGTCGGGGAGCCTGCTCGTCATCCAGACTGACAACTATTCTGCCGGACTGATCGCCATGGCTGCGGTTGGTTTGTTTGTCTTCAAACCCGGTAGCAATAACGGTAACGCTTATTTTATCTCCCAAGGTTTCATCATAGCAATTACCCCAGATAAGATCGGTTCCAAATCCTGCTTCCTGTTGGATAAATTCCGTTATCTCGAAAATTTCGTCCATTGTAACCTCTTTTGTACCAGAAGCAATATTGAGCAAAATGTGTTGTGCCCCTCTAATGTCATTATCCTCCAGCAAAGGAGAATGCAGGGCCTCATCTACTGCGCGCTTGGCGCGATCGTCTCCTTCAGCCTGCGCAGTCCCCATGATAGCAACCCCACTGTTTCGCATCACCGTATTGACATCTTCAAAATCCACATTGACATACCCCGGGACTGTAATGATCTCTGCAATGCCCTTAGCCGCGGTAGTAAGGATGTCATCGGCTTCGCCAAAAGCTTGGGAAATAGACAAATTGCCGTGAATCTGGCGCAATTTGTCATTGGATATGATGATGAGGGTATCTACATTGTTTTTCAACTCCATCAGCCCATCTGTACCCTGGGTAGTACGCCGTCTGCCTTCAAAAGCAAAGGGAAGGGTCACGATAGCCACAGTCAGGATATCCATTTCCTGAGCTGTTTTGGCAATGATGGGAGCTGCTCCTGTTCCCGTTCCACCTCCCATACCTGCTGTAATGAAAAGCATCTTACAATTGTTTTCCAGGTAGGTGCGCACATCATCGATGGACTCCTCACAGGCCATTTTCCCTATATTGGGTTTGGAACCTGCCCCTCTGCCTTCCGTCAAGTGGGGTCCCAGCTGAATTTTGGTAGGCACCGGACTCAGCTCCATGGCTTGGGCGTCGGTGTTGCAGATCGCAAAATCCACTCCAACAATACCTTGTTTGAACATGTGGGTGACGGCATTGCTCCCCCCACCTCCCACACCAATTACCTTGATGATCGGGCTTTCGTCTTTAGGCAGGTCAAATAGCATAATTCAAGTATTTAAAGGATTATAATTTGATGTTTTCATGCGGGTTAGAATTCAGAATCGGGTTCTGCTTCAAACCACTCTTTCGTTTTTTTAAACAGCTGTTCATACCACTTTCCGGTAGGCTCTCTGTCTTCTTCCTCTTCTTTGACTTCCGGAGCTGCCGTTGCTTTTGGTGCTACTTTCACCGGGTTTTCAAAAGCTCTCAACAACAACCCGATAGCTGTGGCATAAATCGGACTTCCCAATTGTTCGTGGTACCCATGAGCCAGGTGCTCTACAGGAACACCGATGCGGGTACTGAGTCCTGTATGGTATTCTGACAATTTATCAATGTGGTTCAACAAGGCTCCCCCTCCGGTGATGACGATTCCGGCAATCAGTTTGCGATCATAACCTGAGCGTTTGATCTCCACCATCACATAATCCAGGACTTCTTCCACCCTTGCCTGAATGATCATCGCCAGGTTGCGCTCCATGATCTCTCTGGGATCCCTCCCTCTCAATCCGGGGATGGTAATGATTCTGTTTTCATACACTTCGTCAGCAAGGGCAGATCCGAATTTAATCTTTAATTTTTCTGCCTGGTTGGTCATTACGGTGCAACCTTCCTTGATGTCGTTGGTGATGACATTACCCCCGAAAGGAATCACTGCCGTATGGCGGATGATTCCATCTTTGAAGATGGTGATATCCGTGGTTCCGCCTCCAATGTCCACCAGTGCCACCCCGGCTTCCTTTTCTTCGGGATTCAAAACGGCAGCTGCCGAAGCGATGGGTTCCAGCGTCATATTGGCTACCCGAAGTCCTGTGCGATCCACACAGCGATAAATATTATTGGAAGCAGAAATTTGCCCGGTTATGATATGGAAATTGGCCTCGAGGCGTATTCCTGACATTCCTATCGGATCAGCAATACCCTGCTCGCTATCCACCGTGTATTCCTGTGGAATTACATGAAGGATTTTGTCTCCCGGAGGCAAAACCAATTTGTACATATCTGCGACTAGTCGGTCGATATCACGCTGACTGATTTCTGTATGGTCGTTATCACGCGTCAAGATACCTCGGTGTTGCAAGCTTTTGATATGCTGGCCGGCGATACCCACGTGCACCACATCAAACTTGAACCCGGCAGCTTTCTCTGCAGAACCAATAGCTTCCTGAATAGCTCTTACTGTTTTTTCTATATTAGAAACGACTCCACGCAAAACCCCCTCAGAGTTGACCTTACCAAATCCGAGCACTTCCAGCCTGCCGTG
>JALQTV010000411.1 GCA_023268675.1 Saprospiraceae bacterium
TCTACTTCCGTACAACTGATATTACTGGTGTCATTTCTTTACAAGAAGGTACAGAAATGGTGATGCCTGGTGATAACACAGTGATGACTGTTGAACTTATTCACCCAATCGCGATTGAAGAAGGAACAAAATTCTCAATTCGTGAAGGTGGACGTACCGTTGGTGCAGGTCAGGTAACTGAAATCCTAGATTAATATCGTTTTTCGATAGTATCATCCGGAATTTTTTTAACTTTCCGGGTAGTTGGCCAGGCAAAACACCTTTACGAAAGGTGTTTTGCCGTTCAACTTAAATCTCATTTATACACGGGTATAGCTCAACTGGTAGAGCGTCGGTCTCCAAAACCGAAGGCTGAGGGTTCAAGTCCTTCTGCCCGTGCTACTCAAAATAATTGCCGGCCTGTAGTTTGACAGCCGGCTTTATGATAAACCGTAATCATACTAGCGATGGATCGAATTAAGTTTTATGTCCTGGAAAGTTACAATGAGCTAATCAATAAGGTTACCTGGCCAACCTGGACAAATCTTTATGGCAATACTGTTGTGGTGGTCATTACTTCCCTGATTTTTGCTTTGCTCATCGTTCTAATGGATATTATCTCAAAAGGCGTCCTGACGCAAATTTACGGTATCTGATAATAGTACAGATAGATGACTGAAGAAAAGAAGTGGTTTTCATTAAGGGTAATCAGTGGAAAAGAACGTAAGATAAAGGAACGAATCGAGCTGGAAGTCCAGCGCGCAGGATGGTCCGATTTCATTACACAGGTTCTGGTTCCTACTGAAAAGGTCTATAAAATCAGAAATGGCAAGAAAGTTATTTCCGAGAGAAATATCTTGCCCGGCTATATCCTTATCGAAGCTATTCCTGGTAAATTCAGTGGTGAAATTGTTCAGGTCATCGCCAATGTTCCCAATGTAATTCACTTTCTGGGAAAAAACAATCCCATCCCCATGCGGGCAGCAGAAGCCAATCGCATGCTCGGTAAAGTAGATGAATCTCAGGATGCAGGAGAGGCGCTCATCGAACCTTTCATTATTGGAGAAACCGTCAAGATTATTGATGGACCATTCAGTGAGTTTGTGGGAGATATCCAGGAAGTGAATGAAGAGAAAAAGAAACTAAAAGTTATTGTAAAAATATTTGGTAGAGGTACAGAGGTCGAACTCAACTTCATGCAGGTTGAAAAGACTTCCTGATTGCATCACATACCTGTTTTTCTATAGAAATGCTTCCCTGGTGTGCTGCTGCAGCTAACAATTGCTCAAAAAGTTGAAACATGGCAAAGGAAATTCAAACGTTTATAAAACTTCAAGCTAAGGGCGGACAGGCCAACCCGGCTCCTCCAATCGGTCCTGCACTGGGTTCCAAAGGTGTTAATATCATGGAATTCTGTAAGCGTTTCAACGCGCAGACTCAGGATGCTCAAGGTAAATTGTTGCCGGTCCTTATCACTGTTTACAAAGACAAGTCTTTTGACTTTGTTATCAAGACGCCACCAGCAGCTGCACAGCTTATGGAGGCCGCAAAAGTCAAAAGCGGGTCTAAAGAGCCAAATCGTAACAAGGTAGGTTCTGTAAATTGGGATCAGGTCAAGGCAATTGCCGAAAACAAAATGTCCGACTTGAACTGCTTTACTGTAGAATCAGCCATGAGAATGGTTGCAGGTACAGCAAGAAGTATGGGTATCACCGTATCAGGTACTCCCCCTTGGGAAGAGGCTTGATCTGTTTGTTCAAAATCAATTACAGCTAAATTACAAGGGAGTCAAAAACCTTATTTTTGGCGTCAATACCTTTAAAATTTTCAATAATGGCTAAAAAACTCAGTAAAAAGCGTGCTGCAGTAGCTTCCAAAGTTGATTCCAACAAGCTTTACAGTCTACAAGAAGCGATGGCTCTCGTAAAAGAAGTCAATACGGCTAAGTTCGATGCTTCAGTAGATGTTCACGTCCGCTTAGGTGTGGACCCAAGAAAAGCTGATCAGGCACTACGAGGCACGGTAAGCCTTCCTCACGGAACAGGTAAAACCAAGAGAGTAGCAGTTTTCTGTACACCGGATAAGGAAGCTGAAGCAAAAGCTGCCGGTGCTGACTTTGTAGGACTGGATGAACTTATTCAGAAAGTACAAGGCGGGTGGACAGATGTTGACGTGGTAATTGCTATGCCACAGGTTATGGCTCAGGTTGGTAAAATTGGTCGTATCCTCGGTCCTCGTGGTTTGATGCCAAACCCCAAGACCGGTACCGTTACTCAGGACATTGCATCAGCAGTTACAGAAGTAAAAGCGGGAAAAATTTCTTTCCGTGT
>JALQTV010000412.1 GCA_023268675.1 Saprospiraceae bacterium
GAAGTACCTACTGGGATACAGAAGCTTACTGCTTGCCAGTCTATCTTTCGAGTGCGGATCAACAGGTCGCTCGCAATTTGTTGGTTTATCGCTACAAGCATTTGCCGAAGGCGATAGAGAATGCTGAGAAGCTGGGTTTTTCCGGAGGAGCGGCGCTATATCCCATGGTGACCATGAATGGGGAAGAATGCCACAACGAGTGGGAAATTACTTTTGAAGAGATCCACCGCAACGGTGCAATTGCCTATGCTATTTACGATTATGTAAAGTACACCGGTGACACGGCTTATCTGGCGGAATATGGATTAGAGGTATTGATTGCCATTTCGCGGTTCTGGGCGCAGCGGGTACACTGGTCTGACTGGCGTCAAAAGTATGTGATGCATGGGGTTACCGGTCCTAATGAATATGAAAATAATGTAAATAATAATTGGTATACCAATTATATTGCTCGTTGGTGCCTTGAATATACCCTGGATGTTTTGTCTCAGGTGCAGCACAGCGATCCGGATGCTTATATGGCAATAATAGATAAAACTGCTTATCAGACTCATGCTGAAAAGGAACAGTGGACGTCAATAATTGAACAGATGTATTTGCCGGAGCACGATCAGTTGGGGATTTTCCTTCAGCAGGATGGCTATTTGGACAAGGAGTTGAAAAATGTAGCTGATTTGTCTTCAAGCGATCGGCCTTTGAACCAAAAATGGTCCTGGGACCGCATTTTGCGTTCTTGCTTTATCAAGCAGGCAGATGTTTTGCAGGGGCTTTATTTCTTCGAAGACCGCTTTGATTTGGAAACTTTGCGCAGGAATTTTGAGTTTTACGAGCCCAAAACGGTTCATGAATCATCCCTTTCTCCTTGTGTTCATGCTATTTTGGCCGCCAGGCTGGGCATGGAAGAGAAAGCTTATGAAATGTACCTCCGTACGGCGCGCCTTGATCTGAATGATTACAACAATGACACAGAAGACGGATTGCACATAACGAGTATGGCAGGTACCTGGATGTCAGTAGTGAAGGGATTTGCAGGAATGAAAGTGGTGGACGGTCAGTTGAGTTTTGCGCCCTTTATTCCGTCCAAATGGGAAGGCTTTGGTTTCACCACTCGTTTCAGGGGGCATATCTTGAAAGTAAAGATCGCTAAAGGCGCCTTGTCTTTGTCCAATTCATCCGCTACTGATATGAGCTGTGTCGTGAAAGGGGTGCAGGTGAACATCCCTGCAGGTCAGACGGTTGAGGTTAAGTGATTAGGTTTTTGGAATAAAATAGATTGTATGAAAAATAGTAAGGTATTTGTATGGGTGTTGCCGGTATTGCTGTTTGCCGGATGTGCAAATGATGGTTCGACTGATCAGGGCAGCGGTGCTGATGAACCGAAAGATGTGCAGACCATCATCAGTGAAAACATTGATTATGTCCCGCCAATGTCTGAAAGGGGAGATGCTTACGCTCCGGCGGTTCCGGTAGTTCAAAATGAATACACAGCTGCATTGACCCGGGATTACTGGGTATTTGAGTTTTACGTCATTAAGGACATTATAGATTTACGTTTTAAAAATATTGGGCGCTGGTTTAAGTTCAATGCAGACGGTACTTTTCGCACCGGGCGCTGGGATCAAGAAACGGGTGTAGGGAGTTGGAAGTTCGAATACCGTGCAGACAAGCCTTACCTGGTTCTTGACTCGAATATCAGGGACATGGATGAAATTTTCCAAATTCAGGCTTTAAATGGTGCGGGTGATACTTTTGCCCTTACGGGAAATACCAAAAATGCAGATGGGATACATATAAAGATGATCAGTTTGTTGTCTATGCCTACGAAGCAACAATTTGGGTATTGATTAAATTGTTGTATTTCGTTATATAAAAGCCTGTGAATTACTATACTTCACAGGCTTTTTTTATTTGGAACAAATTCGGAGCCAACCAGATTTGAAAACGTTAAAGCCAGGTGGTGGCTATTGGAATACTGGATGAATTTACTTATGTTTGCAACACAGAATGAAAATTCTGCAACTACGACCTAATTGTTGCTAAAAAAATCAGATCCCATGAAATTTCAAGAAAATTCACTATTCTTGATCGATGCTTGTGCACTCCACTCTGGCAAAGCTCCCAATTTTTTCTCATCTAAGGCATTTCTGATTCAAAAACTTCTACTCCCTACATCCTGATTTCTTTCTGTCACTCACGATATATTGCTCTGTCTGACCCAACAGGGCTATAGTTATTTTGGCTAATTTTTGTATCCATATTTAATAACCTTAATTGTTTAACAAATTGTAGTCTTATGGAAAAAGTG
>JALQTV010000413.1 GCA_023268675.1 Saprospiraceae bacterium
CCATTGATAAAAAGGTATTGGCAAATTTGAAATTTGCTTTATCTTTGTGGTCGTTTTTAGGCCGCGTAGTTCAACTGGATAGAATATCAGATTTCGGCTCTGAGGGTTGGGGGTTCGAATCCTCCCGCGGTCACCGGACAGGGCAAGATCAATTTTTTGATCTTGCCCTTTTTCTTTTGGGGATGTTTCAAGTACTTCTTTTATTTTTTCTTCATTTCTACGACCCAAATGCCTCGTAATTCTTTCGACTTGTAATCAACAGCCAGGTCGTCCGGGTAAAGTTGTCTTATTTTGGCCAAGGTATTTTCTTTGACGTCTTGAAGCGGTTTCCCGTGGCATTGGAGGCACATTTCACTGCTAAAAATAGGGTAGAGGCCTACATAGCTGGTATCGGTAGAGATGAGCTTGGGTTGTACATCGAGATCTTGTTGCAAAGCTTCTTTTGTTGCATGAATGAAAGCCAGTTCTGTAGGATTGGCTTTGTTTTTCGGGTTCCTGTTTTTATCCGAGACCCTTTTAATTTTGGCATTTTGGGCGAAGCCCATGCTGTCCGTCAAAGCAATTGCGCTGGTGGAACAAAAAGACAAGGCATAATCGGCACCCTTGGTGTTGATCGCTTCTTTCAGGCTGGCACCTAGAACACTCTGTGTTCGCATGGCGATTGCTTTTCCGGCCTCCAAAGGTGAGTCGGGGGATTTAGAAGTTACACCATGTTTTTCCTTTTCTTCTTCGTAGTGTTTGTCAAACCAATCCGGTTTTTCCAATTCCGTGTTGAATATGTAGTGTGCAATTTTGACAACTTCTGCTTTACTAAACTGCATAGCTGGCATGAGTCCAAAGCGTTGGATGGCGCCTGGCATTTTGGAGTTTTCCGCTTTGGGGTTATTTAGAAAAGTGGTGAGGTCTCTGGTAAAATCTTCCAATGAGGTATTGTCGTTGATGTAGTGCTTTTTGATAGCCTCCATGGGAGGTGCCAACCTGTTGTCCATGGAAGCATTGGGACTGTGGCAGGAGAAACAATTGGTCTCCAGAAGCTTGAATCCTTCAGCAACGATGCTTTTATCCATGGCTTGGTTCTCTAATGCTGATGTTTGATCTTTTTGTGCTGTTTCTGTCTGGTTGCAGGAGCTTACAAAGGCGGCTGCCAAAAGCAGTCCTGTGAATGTTGTTTTCATAAGTTTTTTGTTTGTAGAACTAAAAATAGGGCATAGTCGCGATGATTCCTAATAACTGTTTGGATAGCTTCTGGTTTGAATCCGGATATTCAGGTTTCAAAAGTTTTTCTTGTAAATTAGCCAATAAAACCAACTTTTTATGTTGCTGAGAATGCTTGCCTTTTTGTTACCATCACTGCCGGGTTTTGTAGCGGCACAAGCCTTGGATCTTAACTTGCTCAAAAATCTGAACATTCGGAACATAGGTCCGGCCAATATGAGCGGTCGCATTACTGCCATTGACGCATACAACCAAAATCCTGCCTTGATGTACGTAGGAGCCGCATCGGGGGGAGTGTGGAAGTCCGAAAACGGGGGAATGTCATGGAACCCTGTTTTTGACAGTCAACCTACACAAAATATTGGTTCTGTGAAAATCCAACAGAGCAACCCATCCGTTGTCTGGGTAGGTACAGGAGAAGGCAATCCCCGAAATTCTATGAACCTTGGGCAGGGGATATTCCGAAGCCCGGATGGTGGCAGAAGTTGGCAGTGCATGGGATTGGAGAATACAAAAACCATTCACCGCATCCTAATAGATCCTATGGATGGCAGTGTGATTTTTGCGGGTGCAATGGGGGATCCTTTCACCCCTAATGAACACAGAGGGGTATTTAAGTCAGTGGATGGTGGGGAATCCTGGAAAAAGGTTCTTTACACCAATGAAAGTTCGGGCGTAGCAGATTTGGTAATGGATCCCCACAATCCCAATAAAATTTTTGCAGCATTATACGAGCATCGGCGTACTCCCTGGTCTTTTGTATCAGGAGGTCCGGGTTCCGGCCTTTTTGTTACCTATGACGGAGGAAGAGTTTGATTGGTGCATTGAGCAAACGCTCTTCTTCGGAGACGACCGCAAGCCACTCAACATGATCCTCGACGACGGCGGCGACCTGACCAATATGGTGCTGGACCGCTATCCCGAACTGGCGCCAGGCATCAAAGGGCTGTCGGAGGAGACGACAACCGGTGTCCACCGTCTGTACGAGCGCCAGAAGAAAGGCACCCTCCCGCTGCCTGCCATCAACGTGAATGACTCCGTAACGAAGTCCAAATTCGACAACAAGTACGGGTGCAAAGAATCC
>JALQTV010000414.1 GCA_023268675.1 Saprospiraceae bacterium
AAAGCCAGATAATGCGAAGGGCAGGGCAAAAATAGTATGGCTAAACTTGACCAGTGACAGATAATCCTTTAGCACAGGCAGATTTTTTGGTTTAACAACAGAAAAGCCCACGAGGCATCCCCGTGGGCTTTAAAGGTATCACAATTGTGTGATTATTCTATTAGTTCGCAGGAGCGTCTTTAGCCAATACATCACCTTTCAAGTAGATGAAAGATTGTGGAGGATTGGTATTTGCTGTAATCGTAACTTTTTGGTTTCTGCTACCAACTTTGTTTGCAGAGTTGAACTCTACAGTGATGTTGCCTGATTCACCCGGTGCAATTGGCTCTCTTGGCCACTGAGGAACAGTACAACCGCAGCTACCTCTTGCATCGCTAAGGATCAAAGGCTCGTTACCTGTATTGGTGAATGTATAAGTGTGAGAAACTTTGTCACCGTCAGTAACAACACCGAAGTTGTGCTCTGTTTCTTCGAAAGTCATCACAGTAGTAGGTCCTGCAGCACCTGCATCGGCAGCAGCCGGGTTAGCAGGCTGAACACCTTCTACATTCTGACGTGCAGCTTCTCTGACGTCGTTATTTGCATTTTGGCAGCTAGCAAGAAATGCTACAGCCAACATAACCATAAATCCAACTTTGAATTGCTTCAACATATTGTTAAATTTTTAAATGAATAAATTCTACACAAAATTATGAAAGTATCATCAAGCTAACGTTAACAGCCATTCAAATGCTTGTTAATGACTTGTTAACGGCTGCAAAATTGTTTGAAAGCCTCAACATCAAGTGCATTCAAACAACGCTCAGGGCCCAATCCCCCTTTTTGCGCAGCCAAGACCCCATAATGCACATCTTCGATTCCGGGGATGCTGTGTGCATCCGGATTAATGGCGATCCAGGCTCCTTTTTCCAGCGCATAGGCAATCCAGGTCCAATCCAAATCCAGCCGATAAGGACTGGCATTTAACTCCAGCGCTACCCCATTGGCTGCACAGGCGTCAATTACTTTGACATGATCGATCGGATAGCCCTTGCGGGACAGGAGCAGGCGCCCTGTTGGGTGACCCAAAATATTGGTCTCGGGGTGTTCTATTGCTCGAATCAAGCGCTCCGTCGCCTTCGTCTCATCCATCTTCAATTGTGAATGAACAGAAGCAATAACGAAATCAAACTGTCCAAGCAAGCCATCACCATAGTCCAGACTTCCATCGTACAAAATATCACATTCTATGCCCTTCAGAATCCTGAAAGCATTGCCATAGCCTGCATTCAATTGCTCGATTTCCTCAAATTGTTCCAGTACCCTGGCTTCGTTCAAACCATTTGCATAAAAAGCAGATTTGGAATGGTCTGTAACTCCGAAATACGCATACCCACGTTTTCGGACTGCCTCCGCCATCGCCTTGAGTGTTTCCTGCCCATCGCTATAGGTACTGTGCGCATGCACCAGGCCTTTGATATCGCTTTCCTGTATCCACGAAAAATTCGGATTTTCCAATATCTCCCCTTTTTCCCGCAAGGGAGCAGGGATAAAAGGCAGCCCTGCACGGGCAAAAATGGCTTCTTCAGATCCCGAAGCTGCCACTCCCGGAAATTTATCCTGAAAAGCCTCCCAAAATGCCGTCGAAGCAGACAATTCGAATAAGCGGTGATCAAAAGACTGGTCTCCTGAAAAAATCAGTTCCACAGGAAGGCCATCCGTGGTGCGAGCCATCCATTTTCCCGGAGCAGGATCAATTTCTTCCAAAATACCTGTAAACAACTCCTCAGATTCCGGAGCATTTCCTTCTATCAGCAAGCTGATCTTTTCAAGTGTCGGGACATGCCTTCGAAACGCTCCGCAAAAAGACATTCTCCGTTCGGGCCACAAATTTTGCAAGGCTTCCAGAATAGATTCGCCTGCTTTTTCGAGCGTAGCGAAATGAAAAAAACCGCGACTTTGCTGAAAATATTCAACTGCCTGTTTTAGTTCCGCCTGAATCTTTTTGCCAAAACCTTTCAATTCCAGCAAGCGGTTTTCATTGATGGCATACAACAATTCCCCGACGCTTTCCACTTCCAACTCCTTCCAGATAACGCCCAACTTCTTTGGTCCCAGTCCTCTGATCTGAAGCATGTCTTGCACCCCTTCTGGTGTTTTTTCCTTATACTTTTCAAGCGTTTGCATTTGTCCTGTGGACAAAAGCTCCTTGATCTTGGCACTGATTGCTTTGCCAATACCTTTTACAGCAGACAATTCCTCCTCTGAGTAGTCCGCCAGAGGAAGTTCCAACTTCCTGGTCGTC
>JALQTV010000415.1 GCA_023268675.1 Saprospiraceae bacterium
TTACAGGCACTTGCATTCTTTTCCATCCTTGCAATCCTGAATTTATCCTGCCAGAAAGAACCCGATGAATCCAAAGCCGAAGCTCCCCGCCAGGCACCACGCAGTATTCCGGTAGATATTTTCGTTGCAGAAGGTTCTCTGCTTGAACAAAGCATTACTGCTACTGGAAACATCATCCCAAATGAATCGGTAGAAATACGCCCTGAAAGGTCAGGCAAACTGGTCAGCCTGGGTTTTCGGGAAGCCACTTTCGTGGAAAAAGGACGGCAACTCGCAAAAATTGACGATGCCGACCTCCTGGCACAAAAAGACAAGCTTGCTGTACAACTCAAACTCGCAGAAGTGGAACTGGAAAGAGCCAAAGGGTTGCTGGACATTCAGGCAACTACCCAACAGGAAGTGGACCGCCTGTCTAACCGCGTGGACGAAATCAAAGCAGACCAGCGAATTGTAGATGTACAACTAGACCGCTCCAAAATACTGGCTCCCTTCAGTGGATATGTCGGATTGCGCGACATCAGTGAAGGAGCTTATGTAACCCCACAAAACGTAATCGTTGACCTTCAACAGGTCAACCCCATCAAACTGGAATTCGAAGTTCCCGAAAAATACCTGTCATTGGTGAAAACCGGGCAAGAACTGACCTTTACCGTGTCAGGCGCTGATCAGGAATACAGTGCCCGGGTATATGCTCTCAGCTCGGATATTTCTCCCAATACGAGGACCTTCACTGTTCGTGCTACTGCCACCAATGGCAACAACTTGCTCAAACCCGGTCAGTTTGCCAAAGTCAATTTGGTAACCGGAGCCAACGAAACAGCCATCATTATCCCTACAGATGCCGTCATTCCGGTAATCGACGGCAAACAAGTTTATGTCCTCAGAGACGGCAAAGCCATCGGTACTTCTGTTACTACCGGAACGCGCCTGGACTCCAGAGTAGAAATCACCGGAGGGCTGCAAATCGGCGATTCCATCATCGTAAGTGCATTGCTGTCCCTGACCAATGGTACCCCTGTTCAGGTCAACAAACTGATCAAACCTTAAAAAACCAAATAAACGCATGAGTTTATCCAGTATAAGCATCGACCGCCCGGTATTGGCTACGGTAATCTCTATCGTGATTCTGCTTTTTGGCGGAATCGGCTTTACCTATCTGGGCATCCGGGAGTTTCCCGTGGTGGATCCTCCCGTCATCAGTGTCTCCACCTCCTATGTAGGAGCCAACGCAGAAGTAATTGAATCTCAGATCACAGAACCCCTGGAAGAAAGCATCAACGGGATTGCAGGTATCCGATCCATGTCTTCTACGAGTTCTGACGGAAGCAGCCGCATCACCGTAGAATTTGAAATCGGAACAGACCTGGAAGCAGCCGCCAACGACGTTCGCGACAAGGTATCACAGGCGCAGCGCAGGCTTCCGCCTGATGCCGAAGCGCCAACTGTCTCGAAATCCAATTCCACGTCCTTCTTTATGTCCATCACCATGCAAAGTCCCAACAGGGACTTGCTGAGTCTGAGCGAACTGGCCAACAATCAGGTAAAGGAGCGACTACAAACCATTCCCGGTGTATCCAGCGTATCCATCTGGGGGGAAAAACGCTACTCGATCCGCATCGAAATGGATCCTGCCAAACTTTCCGCTTACGGCCTTACTCCACTGGACGTAAGATCTGCCATACAGGTACAAAACCTGGAGCTCCCCTCCGGAAAAATCGAAGGGAACCGCACGGAGTTGACCATACGAACCTTCGGCAGATTGAATTCTCCCGAAGAATTTCAGGACATGGTGATCCGCGAAACCGATGGGGTCATTGTCCAGCTAAAAGACGTAGCCAACGTCACCATGGCTCCGAGAAACCTTACCTCCGCCATGCGGGGTAGCGGCATTTACCGCATGGTAGGCATCGCCATCACACCCCTCCCCGGAGCAAACTATATCGACATCGCTGATGAGGTGTACCAGCGGGTAGATCAAATCAAAAAAGACCTGCCGGCAGACATCATTCTCGGCTATGCATTCGACGACACCATCCCTATCCGAAGAGCCATTGATGAAGTACAGGATACCATCCTGATAGCCTTTATTCTGGTGGTATTGATCATCTTCCTCTTCCTTCGCAACTGGCGCACCACCCTTATCCCGGTAGTAGCCATACCTATTTCGCTGATTGGTAGTTTCTTTGTGATGTACGTTTTTGGTTTCTCCATCAACATCCTCACCTTGCTGGGTATCGTACTGGCAACGGGGTTGGTAGTGGACGATGCCATCGTAAT
>JALQTV010000416.1 GCA_023268675.1 Saprospiraceae bacterium
TTTTGCTTGTTTTGTTGAGTATTTGGTTCCTCGTATCCTATGGATGTGGCATTCTATGGGTAGAGCAGCTCAACAAAATTAAACTTGGAGGCTTCAAGCTTGGCTTCTGGTTTGCCCAGCAGGGAGCAATTTACGTTTTTGTAGTGCTTATTTTTGTATATGTGTACGGTATGAACAAAATTGATCGCTCTTTCGATGTAAACGAACAATAATCATCCTACAAAACCAACTTTAAATTATGAGTATTCAACTTTGGACCTACCTGATAGTGGGGCTGACTTTCGCACTTTATATCGGTGTAGCCATCTGGTCAAGAGCGGGTTCTACTTCAGAGTTTTATGTAGCCGGAGGTGGCGTACATCCGGTAGTCAATGGGATGGCTACTGCTGCTGACTGGATGTCGGCGGCCTCTTTTATTTCCATGGCAGGGTTAATCGCTTTTATGGGATATCAGGGGTCTCAGTATTTGCTGGGCTGGACGGGGGGCTTTGTATTGCTTGCCCTGCTGCTTGCGCCTTATCTGCGGAAATTCGGAAAATTTACAGTTCCGGATTTTATTGGTGAGCGATATTACTCTCAGACGGCCAGACTGGTAGCCGTGATTTGTGCCCTTTTCATTTCTTTTACCTATGTCATAGGCCAGATGAAAGGAGTGGGAGTAGCTTTTTCCAGGTTTCTGGAGATTGATTACAATTATGGCGTGCTGATAGGGGTGTTGATCGTGTTTTTTTATGCGGTACTTGGGGGGATGAAAGGAATTACCTATACCCAGGTAGCCCAATACGTTGTGCTCATTTTTGCCTATCTGATTCCGGCTATTTTCATCAGCTTGCTTATGGTAGGCAATCCCATTCCGCAAATTGGTTTGGGGGCAAGGTTAGAAGATGGTACTTTTTTATTGGAAAAGTTGGACCAGTTGTCCACAGACCTGGGCTTTAATGCATATACCACTTCCAGTAAAGGTACGCTTGATCTCTTTTTCGTTACGGCGGCGCTGATGCTCGGTACGGCAGGGTTGCCGCACGTAATTGTCCGCTTTTTTACCGTTCCACGGGTGGCAGATGCGCGTATCTCGGCAGGCTGGGCTTTGTTGTTTATAGCACTGCTTTATACTACAGCTCCGGCAATAGCTGCTTTTGCAAAGACAAACCTGGTGACAACAGTCAGCGAACAGAAGTATGAGGGGCTTCCCGCTTGGTTTGGACGCTGGGAAAAAACGGGCTTGTTGCAATTTGAAGATAAAAATGGCGATGGCAACATTCAATATTATAACGATAAAAATACCGCTTTCGCGGAAAATATAGCCGCCTCCAAAGGTTGGGCAGGCAATGAGCTGACCGTAGATAATGACATCATGGTACTGGCCAATCCTGAAATTGCCCAGTTGCCGGCGTGGGTAATAGCCCTGGTAGTAGCAGGAGGCCTGGCAGCAGCCTTGTCAACAGCAGCAGGACTTTTGCTGGTTATTTCGAGTTCGGTGAGCCATGACTTACTGAAAAAGTGGTTGAAGCCCGATATCAGCGAACGTGCAGAACTCAGAGCGGCCCGCATTGCCATTGCGGCAGCTGTTGTCATTGCCGGCTATTTTGGAATCAATCCACCCGGATTTGTGGCACAAGTAGTTGCCTGGGCATTCGGCCTGGCAGCAGCTTCTTTTTTCCCGGCTATCTTGCTGGGAATTTTCAGCAAGCGCATGAACATGCAGGGTGCTGTCTCGGGTATGTTGAGCGGTTTGATTTTTACCGGCGCGTACATCATTTATTTTAAATATGGTTCAGGAAAACCGGAAGACTACTGGTTTGGGATAAGCCCGGAAGGCATAGGAACTTTGGGAATGATCCTCAACTTTGTGGTTGCTTTGACAGTTGCTGCTTTCACCCCGGCTCCACCCGAAGAGGTGCAGGAAATGGTGGAAGATATTCGCGTGCCAAGAGGTGCGACAGCAGTGGTTTCAGGCCATTAATAAAGTCTTATAACCAAATACGGTGCCTCGTGTAAATTGAGAATTGTCATTTTTTAAACAGGTAGTTTTTGTTTTCTTTGAGCAAAACTATCTTTCTCACAAAATTTAAACAAAACGAAAATGACCCAACAGATCAAATCTTTAGAAGAGTATAAAAAGGCATATCAAAATAGCATCAGTGATCCGGAATCTTTTTGGGCCGGACAGGCCGAAACTTTCAGCTGGCATAAAAAGTGGGACAAAGTGCTGGAATGGAATTTCGAAGAGCCAAATATCAAGTGGTTTCAGGGAGCAAAGTTCAATAT
>JALQTV010000417.1 GCA_023268675.1 Saprospiraceae bacterium
GGGCAATTCTTTTGGCACAACGGAAATTTCCAGAAAACTGTCGTATAATTGGCGGATAAGGTCGAGCATCAGATCTTTTTCCAGATTGGAAACAGACGCAGGGCTGTTGGACAATCTTTCGTAAAGTAAGTTAATTTTGTCGAGGATGGTCTTGGATTTTTGCACAGGCATAATTTCGGTGATGGTATAATCTGCTTAAGGTGGATTTTTTACAGATCCAAATTAAAAATGTTTTGCCATTTTAAGGGATCCTGAATCTCAATAGTTTTAACTCAAATTGTAGAAAGGATAGTATTCACTTATGTTTCTGGAACCACATTTTAAAGGACAACGCAGTGGCTGGATAGAGGTTATTACAGGGTCTATGTTTTCCGGCAAGACGGAAGAACTGATCCGGCGGCTCAAGAGAGCTCAGATAGCCAATCAGGAGGTAGAAATTTTCAAACCTGCAATAGACAAGCGCTATGACGAGCGCAAGGTTGTGTCTCACGATGCCAATTCTATTCACTCTACCACCATTCACGATTCAGTACAGCTACTGGAACTGGTACAGGAAGATACGGAGGTGGTAGGCATTGATGAAGCGCAGTTTTTTGACAATCAGTTGCCTGATTTTTGTCAGGAACTGGCTTTGCGGGGCAAGCGCGTTATTGTTGCCGGCCTTGACATGGACTTCAAAGGACGTCCCTTTGGCCCTATGCCTGACATGCTGGCTGTGGCGGAATACATTACCAAGGTACACGCAATTTGTCCTCATTGTGGCAATTTGGCTACCCATTCTTACCGCTTGGCAGAGGATCCCAGTACTGTATTGCTCGGCGAAAAAGAGAGTTATGAACCTCGTTGTCGTCGCTGTTATGCCATGGGTAATATTTTGCGCCTGGGCATCCAGAAACGCCAAAAATCCTGATTGTCAATTCGGGGCATAAAAAACGGATTTTGCCTTTCGGGTGGAATTTATTTTTATCTTTGCCCTTTGTTTCAAGAAATGTCACTCCGGTATGTCTGAAAAACAGCTGAAATCGGCCCTCATATCCGTTTATTCGAAAGAAGGACTGGAGCCAGTAATACGCGAATTACACGCTCTGGGCGTCGCCATGTATTCTACTGGTGGTACTTATAAATACATCGAAGATCTTGGTATTCCCGTCACAGCAGTAGAAGAATTGACTTCTTATCCTTCTATACTGGATGGTCGGGTGAAAACCCTTCACCCCAAAGTTTTTGGAGGCATTCTGGCTAGAAGGGAACCGGGGCATTTGCAGGAATTGGCGAATTATGATATTCCTGAAATTGATCTGGTGATTGTCGATTTGTATCCTTTCGAGGAGACTTTGGCAAGTACTTCTGAAGAATCGACTATTATTGAGAAAATTGATATCGGAGGGATTTCTTTGATCAGGGCTGCCGCCAAAAATTTCCGGGACGTCATGGTAGTGGCTTCGAGAGACCGCTACGCAGCGTTGTTGGATTTGTTGCAGGCAAAAAAAGGGAATAGCTCCCTGGCAGATAGAAAGCACTTTGCAGCTCACGCTTTCCACGTTTCTTCCCATTATGATACCAAAATATTCGGATATTTCAACGAAACAGACGAGCAGGCAGAAGAAGTGGGGCTGAAATTATCCGTTCCGGGTTCCAGAGTGCTCAGATACGGCGAAAACCCCCACCAGCAAGCGCGTTTTTTTGGAGACTGGTCAGACTTGATGGAACAATTGTCCGGTAAAGAGTTGTCCTACAATAACCTTATCGATGTGGATGCAGCCATAGGACTGATGGCAGAATTCAAGGACGATGCTCCTACCTTTGGCATTCTGAAGCATACCAATCCTTGTGGAGTAGCTACTCGCGCTTCCCTTTTTGAAGCCTGGGAAGCTGCTTTGGCAGGCGACCCGGTTTCTGCGTTCGGGGGCATTCTTATCAGCAACCGAAGCATTGACCTTCAGACAGCGGAGGCTATTGACCAATTGTTTTACGAAGTACTGCTGGCACCGGATTTTGATGAGGAGGCCATGGCTGTACTACAGCAAAAGAAAAACAGAATTCTGCTCAGGTTGAAACATTTCAATTTGCCGGAAATGCAATATCGCACCCTGCTCAATGGTTTTATTGGTCAGGACAGGGATGTCAAACAAGAAACAGCAGCTGATTTGCAAGTGGTTACCGAGGCAAAACCGACTGCAGGTGACATAGACAACCTGCTTTTTGCCAACAAATGCGTAAAGCACCTTAAATCCAAC
>JALQTV010000418.1 GCA_023268675.1 Saprospiraceae bacterium
CAGGCTGTCTCGCAACAAGAAGGGATAATCTTTATAGTACTTCAAATACCCTTCCACACTGGCACGGGTGGTGGGACTGATGTTCCATTCGAAGCCGGCGACCAGTTGTGAGTTGCCGATAAAATCTATTTTGTTCTCCCGGTTAACCAGTGCCCCATTTTCGCGATAGCCAAGAAGGGTCAGCGGTGGCAATTGATAGAATATTCCTGTGTTGAAATTGAAAGAAAGCTTTTCGCTGAGGCGGTAAGCAAGCGAAAATCTGGGGGAAAATTGATCCAGAGGGTTCTGCATTTCCGGAGAATAGGAGTTGCCATCGGCTCTAACCCCCAGTGAAAGGATCAGGCGTTCCGCCAAAAAATTGCGGCTGCCCTGCCAGAAAGCGTAGTATTTGTGGAAATCCAGATTCGAGGAAAAGTTGATGGTGCTCGCTCCCGAAAAAGTAAAGATGCGATTGAAAGTACTGACCTGGTAGCGGATGTATTCGTACCCCAAACCGAAATTGAACTTGTAGTCATTGACCCGGGTAGTGCGCTCCAATCGGAATTTGTTTTCCATCTCGCGAGACTGGTAATCCAAAATCAGGTTGTCTTCGCTACTTTCGTCGTTGCCGAAATACTTTTTAGACTCATTGTTGAGCATGCTGCGACTGGCCACCACGGTCCAATACCCTTTGTCATCAAATTTTTTATAAACTGTTCCCAGTGTGTAATTCCACTGCGGTGAAACCGGCAGATTGTCCAGCAAAAAGCGTTGGTTTTCGGTTTCGTTGGCGTCCAGGTTCAGGTTAAACTGGTCAATAGCCCCCAAGCCTATCACCGTCAACTCGCTTTTCTCATTGGGTTTGTGCTTGAGCTTGAACTGAAAATCATTATAGGTAGGTAAAAAGGGCAATCCGATTACGTCGAATAAAAACTCCAGGTAAGATCGGCGTGCCGACATCAAAAAGGTAGTTTTATCGTTTAGCGGGCCTTCCAGTGTCAGGCCTATATCCGTGGCACTTACTGTAAAATTAACTCCCAGCCTGTCTTCTCTGCCATCGCGTTGGCGCAAGTTCATCACCGAACTAAGCGCATTGCCGCGGTTGGCAGGAAAGGCCCCGGTAAAAAAGTCCACTTCCCGCAGAAAATTGACGTTGATCAGTCCCACCGGGCCTCCTGAAGCGCCCTGTGTCGCAAAATGATTGATATTGGGCACCTCCACTTCATCCAAAAAAAATCGATTTTCGTTGGGACCACCCCCTCTGACCAGAATGTCGTTGCGATAAGCCAGGGCCGTAGTGACCCCCGGCAAGATTTGGATGACCCTCGAAATATCCCGGTTGCCACCCGGATTGCGCTGAATTTCAGCCACTCCAATGTTTCTCAAAGACACCGGGCTTTCCTCAGTCTTTCGAAAAGGATCTGCCTTGACAACCACCTCTTCCAATTGTTCTGCTGCTTCCTCCAATAAAAAATTGACGATGGCAGGTTTGGCATAGGTGACTTGTACCTCAAAAGCCGTCTGTTCGCGATAACCAATAAACGAAGCTCTGACGTTGTAAATTCCGGCAGTCAGGCCACTGATTTCAAAGCTTCCATCTTCCCCGGATACAGCCCCCTGCCCTGTTTCATCCAGTATCACATTGACAAAAGGAAGGGGTTCATTGTTGAGGGCATCTCGTACCGTTCCACGAATGATGCCGTTTTGAGCATGTATCGATGACAGGGTCAGAAAAGGAAAAGCGAACAGAAAAAAGATTGCTTTCAAGCGTCTCATCAGATTTGGTTTTATTCCTTGTGAAACCATTTACAAAGGATTTGGTTTTAAATGCCGCTCATTTTTGCATTTGACAAGGCTTCGCCAAAAACTTATCCCGTTTTTCAGTAATTTGCCCCCTTGAATCAAAAGGGAATGTATATGTTTACACATACAAAGGAGCCTTTCGGCAAGTGGGAAAAACATGTTTTTCAGGATGAAACCTCGGGTATAGCCATGGAACTGGTACCCGAAGAAGGGGCCTGCCTGCTCGACCTTCGCTTTGATGGCCAATCAGTACTTGATGGCTACAGAAGTCCGGAAGAACTTGACATCAACCGTTGGGCGAAAAGCAATTTCCTTTTCCCCTTTCCCAACCGTCTCAATGAAGGAAGTTATGATTGGGTATTGCGTAGTTTAGAAAATTATTCATTGCTGGCATTTAATGGATTTCAATCGAAATGGTGGAATTATATTGATTGTGGTTTCATTATAGTTAATG
>JALQTV010000419.1 GCA_023268675.1 Saprospiraceae bacterium
CCAGTCAATGAATTACCTGACTTTGTCCAGCAAGCAAAATCCCTCAAAATTAGAAGCTCCGGGCGCCTTCCTGTCAGAATCAGAATTGGCAGAATTTTTGAATTGGCAGGATTGGCGCAACATCAATACAGGAGTGCTTTGCCCTTTCTTGTAGGAATATAGCATGCACGCCTCTACCACAAAATCTGAGCTCCTCGTACCAAGGGTAAAAGCCAATCTTTACAGAGGGATGTTGAACCTGGCAATCAAGGCCTCTCGCATGTTTGACAAGGTATGTTTTTGTTCGGCACCCAATCGCTTGTTGCGTCTGTAGGACAGCTGTTCCTGCCACCAGTCATAATAGCGGATGTACCACAAACCACTTAGCGCCGACACCGCCGGTACTGCCAAGCCTGCCAAGCCCCAAAAACTCAGGCCGGCAATCAACAAAAGAATATAATACAAAGCATAGCCCCCTATGCAGATGCCAATGAAAACCGAACCATAAAATTCAACATACTTTACCTTATTGTCGACAATGGTGCGCGCCAATTTATAGGGAGGCCAATGGATGATGCGGCCGACAAGCGCCAGGGGAGCGCCAAACACCAGTGCCAGTGTTCTGGCAAGAGAAAATTGACCCTTCATCAAGGACAAATCGTCAATGTTATTTGCTTCGAGTGCGGCAAAATAAGCCTTCACTTCCTTTTTAAGCGCAGCTTTCTCTTCCGCCTCCAACTCATTGATCCAATCAGCCAGCCTTTTTTCTCCACGAAAAGGCTTTTCATCAGGGTCGATCACAGGCAGGTATTTCAGCGGTCTTCCGGAACGATGCAATTCCCAAATTTCCTCTCCGAGTTCCTCGTCTTCCATACTATTCAGATGAACCACCCCATTTTTTAGCCGGGAGGCTATCTCATTCGTCATAGCCGTAATCGCCTGGGCCTGATTTTCGCGGTATTGCCCCAAAAAATCCTGCGCCGCAATGGGCTCCTGGATGTCTATCATCACATCGGAACGAAATCGGTTGGAAAAATTAAAGTTCACCCCCACCGGTATGACCTGCAAATCCATGTCCGGAAAGCGTTCCAGTGCCCCAAAAACGATGCGGGCGGTTCCTTTTTGTATGGGACGCAACCGCTTTTCATAGACGGTGCTGCCTTCGGCTAAAATCATAATGTTTTTGCCTTCATCCAGGGCGGCATAACAAAAATCGAAGGTCTGGAAATTCTGTTTCAGGTTTTTGTAGCCTCCATCTTTCATCCGAAAAATAGGAATGAGGTGTACCTGGCGCATCAAAAAGGCATAAATTGGCTTTTTGAAGAAGTCTCCCCGCACCAAAAAATGCAGGGGTTGCTCCAAAAAACAAGCCAGGATGCAGGGCTCGGTAAATGCCGTAGGGTGATTGGAAGCGAGGATCACAGGTTTGCTCCAGTCAATTCGATCCGTATTGCTCAGGTAAATTTTTCGAAAAAAGCTGGCCAGGGCTACAGATGCCACAGGACGCACAATTTTATAGGCCATTTCAGATAGCTTGTACAGGGTTTTAAGATCAGCACAAATTAAAAAACCTTTTGTACTTTCGACTTATGAGTGCAAAAAAGTATCTCCTGGTAGTAGGTGGACCTACCGCAAGCGGAAAAACAGACTTCGCTGTAGCGCTTGCCCGGTATTTTGACACGGAAATCCTGTCTGCCGATAGCCGCCAGTTTTACCGGGAAATGAGCATAGGAACGGCCAAACCTGATGAAGCAACCCTGAGTACCGTCCCTCACCACTTCGTAAATAGCCTCAGCATTACCGAATCCTATAGCGCGGGAGATTTTGAAAGAGAGGCGCTGGAAATGCTCGACAAAATATACCAAACAAAAAATATTGCAATACTCGCAGGAGGATCAGGCTTGTTTATCCGGGCTGTCTGTGAGGGGCTCGACGAGTTTCCCGAAGTACCGCCCTCCGTACGCCAACTGGTAGAACAGTGGTACCTTGAAGAGGGCCTCACGGGACTTCAAAAAAGACTGTCTGCTGCCGATCCGGATTATTTTGCCGTGGTGGACAAAGACAACCCCCAACGACTGATGCGGGCGCTCGCCGTGCAAGAAGCCAGCGGAAACCCCTATTCCTCTTTTCGAAGGGGAAAATCAGTGGCAAGAACGTTTATACCGATTTACATAGCCCTGCACCGACCAAGAGAAGTCTTGTACGAACGGATCAACCATCGGGTAGATCAAATGGTCGAACAGGGACTGGTAG
>JALQTV010000041.1:0-9245 GCA_023268675.1 Saprospiraceae bacterium
TCTGGGAACACATCGAGGAGATTCTCGAACTCGAAAAGCCGGAAGGGGTCATCGTGCAGTTGGGGGGACAGACAGCGCTCAAACTGGCAGAAAAGTTTGCCGAACACGGTGTGAAAATCTTCGGAACCAGCTTCGAATCTATGGACCTCGCAGAGGACAGGGGAGCTTTCTCTGACTTGCTCAAAGAACTGGGCATTCCCTATCCCGATTACGGCGTAGCTACCGATGCAGATGAAGCACTGGAAGTAGCCAACAGAATCACCTATCCGGTATTGGTTCGCCCCTCATACGTACTTGGCGGTCAACGCATGCGCATCGTCATCAATGACGAAGAACTGGAACGACACGTGTTGAGTATTTTCAAGCATATGCCTGACAACAAAGTGCTGATAGATCAGTTTCTGGATCGCACCAAAGAGGCTGAAATTGATGCCATCTGCGATGGAGACGATGTACATATCATGGGAATCATGGAGCACATTGAACCTGCAGGAGTGCACTCAGGCGACAGTGCTGCGGTACTCCCTACTTACAGCCTTTCGGTTACAGCCGTTAATACCATGGTCGAATACACCAAAATGTTGGCCAAAGCCCTGGATGTAAGGGGCTTGATCAACGTCCAGTTTGCGATCAAAGGAGACCATGTCTATGTGATTGAAGCCAACCCGAGAGCTTCCAGGACCACGCCGTTCATCGCTAAAGCATACAACGTACCTTACCTGAAAATAGCAACCAAGATCATGTTGGGTACCCATAAATTGAAAGACTTCGATATCAAACCACAGCCTTCCGGCTATGCCATTAAGGTTCCTGTGTTCTCTTTCGAAAAATTCCCAGGTGTAGATAAAAACCTGGGTCCTGAAATGAAATCTACGGGAGAAGCGATTCGCTTTATCAAAGACTTGTCTGACCCGTTCTTCCGCGACCTGGACAAGCAGCGCAATATGTATCTGGCGAGATAAAAAAGAATTTCAGGTTGAGGTTATCGGCTCATGCCGGTATCCTCAACCTGAAATCTTATAGATTTTATATTCGGAATGCTGTCCTTTCGCATGTACTGCTCGAGGTGGAAGGTATAAGTTCCTGCCTGGCTGAAAAAGGCAGATTCCTGAATGGGAATGCGAAAATGACAATAGTTGCGACCGCACTCTCCCTGCCAGCTGCCAAATTTGTCAGCCAGTTCAAAAGACAACAACTGCTCGATTTTTTGCTGATCCGGAAAGGTAGTACTGATGCGAGTGTACAAATTCTGATAGGAAAAATCCTTTCCGTGCTCAATTTCCATCCACAAATTGTAAATTCCCGCAGTGTCCGGAATAGCTGCTTCGAAAGACAATACCTTGTCGTAAGTCCATGTTTCACCATCCAGTGTATAAGTCTGGTCTGCAATATAGTCAGGACCACAGGCTGTCAAAAGCGATAGCAGAAAAGCGGACAGGAAGATACGGGACATACAAAAGTGATTATTTAAAGAAATCTTTCATCTTGTCGAAAAAGCCACGGTCCGACTTGGTCGGTTGGGGGCTGAAACTTGGATTGTCCCGCATTTTTTCCAACAGCTCTCTATCCTGAGGCTCTAGTTTCTTGGGTGTCCATACATTTACATGGATCAGCTGATCTCCCCTGCCATAACTTTGCACAGCCGGCAATCCCTTGCCTTTCAGGCGAAACAGCTTGCCAGATTGTGTTCCTGCCGGAATTTTTATTTTCACCCTGCCTTCGATGGTAGGTACTTCTACAGAAGTTCCCAGAGCTGCATCTGCGAAATTGAGGTACAATTCATGTACCAGGTTCATGCCATCGCGCTCGAGCTCATCATGAGGTATTTCTTCGATATTGATAAGCAGATCTCCATTGGGACCTCCTTTAAGGCCTGCATTTCCTTTCCCTTTCAGCGAAAGCTGCATGCCTTCCTGCACACCTGCCGGGATTTCAATTTCCATAGACTCCTCTCCATACACCCGTCCATCGCCTTTACATTTCTGGCAATTGGCTGTTACCGTCTGTCCGGAGCCGTTACAGGTAGGACAGGTAACGGTTGTTTGCATTTGTCCCAGGAAAGTATTTTTGATTTGTCTCACATACCCCGAACCGCGACAGGTGTTACAGGTTCTCACAGAACTTGCATCCTTGGCACCGGATCCATTGCAGGAATCGCAGGCAACTTGCTTTTTGACTTTGATCTTTTTGGTAACGCCATTGGCCACTTCTTCCAGGGTCAGGGCTACTTTTATCCTGAGATTGCTTCCACGTTGCCCCTTGCTACGGGTACCCCCTGAAGAACGACCGAAGAAAGCATCGAAGGGACTGCCCCCTTCGCCGCCGAAGATATCGCCAAACTGTTCGAAGATATCATCCATAGACATGCCTCCTCTGCCGCCATATCCTGCACTTCCATCAAAAGCTGCATGCCCGTATCGGTCGTACTTTGCCTTTTTATCTGCATCACTCAGCACTTCGTAAGCTTCTGCAGCTTCCTTGAACTTCTCTTCTGCCTCTTTATTATCCGGATTTTTATCCGGGTGGTATTGAACTGCCAGTTTGCGATAAGCCTTTTTAATCTCACTCTCGCTTGCATCCTTGCTCACGCCCAGCACTTCATAATAATCTCGCTTTGCCATATGACCTTGAATTTATAAATCAGGTATTTTATTTACCGACAACCACCTTGGCGTGTCTGATAATTTTGTCTTTCAGTTTGTAGCCTCTTTCAACGGTATCGATAATTTTGCCCTTCATTTCTTCTGAAGGTGCCGGTACTTCTGTCAGTGCTTCATGGAATTCCGGATCAAAAGTTTCCCCATTGGATTCCATGGGTTCCAATCCCTTTTGTTGCAAAATGGAAAAGAGCTTTTGGTACACCAGGTTTACCCCTTCGCTGAATACCTCGGTACTGTTTTCGTCATCTGCATTTTTCTTCGCTCGCTCAAAATCATCCAAAACGGGAAGCAGGGCAACTATGGTATCCTGGGCAGCGGTTTTCATGTAATCTATGCGTTCTTTGATGGTTCGCTTCTTATAGTTATCGAATTCAGCGAACAATCGCAGGTATTTGTCTTTCAATTCGTCGCGTTGTTTCTCCAAGCTTGCCAGGGGGTTATCGTCAGATACTGCTTGCGCTTCATTGTCATTAGTGGCAGCTTCCTGGGTTTGTGGATTGTCTTGTAGTGCTTCTGTTTCTTCTTGTTGATCTTTTATTTCTTCGTTGCTCATGACTTACTTTTTTTCATTGACGAAAATTAGTGCAATTATTTTGCCATCCTTTGTTTACAGTCAAAATGTCAGGAAATGATCCGCAAAATGCCTGCTATTCCGACATTTTTTCTCTCAGAAAGCGCCGCACAAACCGCATTCCGGGATTTACCCTGACAATCATGCCCTTATCATCGATTAAAAAACGACTGGGAATTTGTCGGACATCATACAAAGATGCCACGCTGCCACCCATTGCAGGCAGGTACTGATCCAGCGCATGTGAAGACCAGCGAAGTCCATCCTTTTCTATCGCCTTTCGCCAATTCTGGGCATTGTTGTCCAGGCTTACGCTTATCACGACAAATTTGCCTTCCGACGGAAATGGGACATCAGAAAAGCTGTCGTACAGTTTAACCAACCCCGGGTGGGATCTACGGCAAGGGCCACACCAGCTTGCCCAAAAATCCAGCAAAACATAATCTCCACGAAAATCGCTTAAAGTCAATGGCTTACCTGATATGTCTACAATGCTGAAATCCGGTGCAGGGATACCTGTTTCCACATCAGGTTGCCCTTTGAAATAGCGGTAAACAGTCCACACCAGTAGCATCCCCAGCACGACATTAAGTATTTTATCCCAGTTCCATTTTTTCATTTTCTGAAATTTTTGGCTCGAAGTATAAACCTGTCAGACAGAAGTAAGGTTGAATAGCAGATAAACAAAACCCACAGAGATATGCCCGTATATGATCCAAAGGCCCTGCCCGAGCGTGAACTGTACCAGTTGCTCATTGGAACCGTAGCCCCCCGACCCATAGCGTTCGTCAGTACACTGGATGCCAACGGAGTGCCCAACCTTGCTCCCTACAGCTACTTCAATGTCTTTAGCAGCAATCCACCCGTGGTGGTCTTTTCCTCCAATCGCAAAACCCCTGAGCCCGGTAAAAAAGATACCCTCAAAAACGTGGAAGAAACGGGAGAGGCAGTCATCAACATGGTCAATCATGCCATTGTCCGGCAAATGGCAGTCAGCAGCATTGCCTACCCGCCTGAAGTCAATGAGTTTGAAAAGGCAGGCCTTACTCCCCTTGCTTCGGAGGTAGTGGCACCCTTTCGGGTAAAAGAATCGCCTGCCCAGCTGGAATGCAGGGTCAAACAGATCATTCCTCTCGGAACCGGCAGCGGAGCCGGACATCTGATCATTTGTGAAGTGCTCCGACTGCACATCGCCGAGGAGGTTTTCGATGACAAGGGACGGATTGATCCACAGCGAATGGACCTCATGGGCAGACTTGGGAGAACTTTCTACGTGCGGGCCAGCGGAGAAGCCGTACACAGTATTTATCAAGCCACCGATCGACCAGGCATAGGTTTTGATCAATTGCCCCCATCAGCTCTCCAAAGCAAAATTCTCAGCGGCAACGATCTGGGACAAGTAGCAGGAATGGATCATATCCCGACGAGGGAAGACTTAGAACAGCTTAAAAGCGATGTTGAAGTCAGCAAAAGGCTGGCTGCAGCCAACCCGGTTCAAGAACTACACCTGCTGGCGAAAGAAATGCTTGCCATGGAGAATCTTACTGTGGGTGCTCAATTGCTATGGTTGGCTGATAGCCTATAGCATTTGTAAAAGCCAAATCAGCTGCTGAAATCAATTTCTGTATTATCGCCGATGTTGAGACTTTGGCGCACGCCGGTAATCGCAGCATCATTGCCCACTACAGATTTCTGGAGGATGACCTCCTTGATAGAAGCAAAATTGCCGATAATGGAGTCCCGTACAATAGCATTCAAAATCCTGGTGTCGTTGCCGATGGTGACATGAGGCCCTACGATGGAATTTTCAATCTCACAGTTTTCCCCTATACTGACCGGGTGGATGATGATAGAATTGTCAAAAGAGGGCAATTCCTGAGAAGCATAGCCTTCCCTGTCGAGAAAATTGGCGTTGGTCTCCAGCAAGACTTCCTTTTTACCACAGTTGAACCAATTGTCTACCACCACCGGCAGGAGCTTCACGCCGCGCTCTACCATGCGCATTAGGGCATCGGTAAGGGGGAACTCCCCGTTGGAGCGTATGTTGTTGACGATATTAAAGTCCAGTGCATCGATCAGCATGGACACTTCCCTGATCTTATAAAATCCCACCATTGCCAGTTCTGACTTGGGAATTTTGGGTTTCTCCACCAATCGTTTGATGGTTTTTTTCTTGTCCAGCTCCACTATCCCGTATTCCCAGGGTTTGTTGACTTTCTTTACTCCCAAACAAGAGCATTCGGAACTTACTACTGTTTTGAAGTCCACGTCAATGATCACATCTCCAAAATAGATAATCAATTCTTCCGCTTCGCGAAAATGCTCTCTTGCAATCCAGATAGCATGTGCAGAACCCTGCCTGATATCCTGATTGACGAATGTTTTTTTGATATCGGGATAGGTTTGTTCTACGTAGTTCTGGATTTTCTCCCCGAGGTAACCAATGATGAAGACAAAATCCTCTACTCCAGCCTCTCTGAGCTGATCTATGATAAAAGATATGATCGGTTTACCTGCTACCGGAATCAAGGGCTTCGGTTGCGTGTATGTCAGGGGCCTCAATCGAGTACCCGCTCCGGCTACAGGGATAATTGCCTTCATGTGTCTCAAAGGATCAGAGCGTTTGGTTAATGTCAATTCAAAAATAATCAGGATTTACAGGATTTACAGGATTTACAGGATTTTTTGGACCCCGTATCATGCGTAGCATGCGTATTATCACGGATGATAATATGCATACGAACAGATTCACAGGATTGACAGGCCGGGGTATTGGATTTCTAAGGGGTGTTTTCCCTGCAGGGCATTAGCGGCCAAAGCCTGCCAAAGATCCGGATCTATGGTCAGAGAGGTATCTATCCACCAGACAAACCTGCAGTTCAACGGATTTTCGGAGAGCGTTTTGGCCCGGCTCCAGAAACCCCACTCACGGAAGAAGCGAGGATATTGGGAGACGAAGGGCTTGAAAAGGCGAAACAACCATTTGCGGTGGTGGTATTGATCAATCAGATCGATAATGCGCAGGGTGTCTTCCATTTTTTGACGAACGACCCTACTTTCTGACTCCAGGAACTGTATGAATTCCACGGGATCAGTAGAAGGCAGGTTTCGGTAGTTTTTTACTTCCATACAGACCAGTTGGCTGTCCTCAAATAATCCTAAAAAATCCACCCCTTTGAATCCGTGTCCGCTAAGTGCTTTGTAATAAGGATGGCGATCGAAAGCTTTGACCACCCAGTGTTCGCCGGAAAAATCAAAGACCAGGCCGCTTTCCTTGTAGATCATTGCTGATTGTCATTTTTTTGTTTGTCTCCGGAGAAGAAAACCTTACTCCAGAAATTTTTCAGCTGCTCTACCCTTTCTTCCTGGTTGTCCCAACGCTGCTGAATGCGCTGCAATCGCCCGGCGTATTCCAAGGCATTTTCATACCGCCTTTTAGGTCTTGTCTTGATCAATTCGTAAAGTTCCGGCAGCTCCATGTCTGAAAAAAACTGCTTTAGAAAGTCCATGTCCATTTCATTAAGAGCAACCATATCCCCCATCAATGGCATATCTTCCAAAAAAGCCGGACATTCCAATAAGGTCTGGAAATAGGGAGAGGGTTTCGGAAAAGTGCCGGAAGTATAAGGAGTCAATTTTTTATTGGCGGCAACCTTGCTCATAAATTTTCCCCAGATGGGCAAAGCTGTAGCAGCACCCTGGCCCGAACCGAGAGACCTGAAATGCACGGCAGGGTTGTCTGCCCCTACCCAGGTACCTACCACCAGTCCGGGAGTGAAGCCCAAAAACCAGCCATCTGTTTGGTTTTGGGTAGTCCCCGTTTTTCCCGCAAGGGGAATGCGCAAACCATATTCTGAGCGCAATCGTTTTCCTGTGCCCCCGTCAACCACTTTTTCCAGCATCTGTACCATAGCAGCGCTGTGGTCTGCTTCCAGATTCCGGGGAAAATTGCGGCTGTCGGGTTTCTTAGCCTTGAACAACACCTTTCCATCCTGGGTTTCTATGCGATCCAGATAATACAGCTCAGGCGTAAGTCCTCCGTTGGCCAGTGTGGCATAAACACGGACCATATCCTGTAGCGAAGCATCTACTGCACCGAGAGAGATGGCCGGTAATTCAGGAATATCCTGTTGGATGCCCATGGCACGACCCAGATTGGCTATTCGTTTCAAGCCGGCTCGCAAGGCAACTTCGACAGAAACTGCATTGACGGAACTGCTCAATGCTCCTGCCATCGAATACACCCCTCCATACTCACCGTCAGCATTTTTGGGCTGCCAGTCTTCGTACTCTGTATAAGTTACTTCCCTGTTGGGAGTATATTCACAGGGCAGCATTCCCGATTGAAGGGCGGCGGCATAGACTATCGGTTTGAAAGTTGAACCTACCTGTCTGCGCGACTTAACATGATCGTACTGAAAATATTTGTGATTGATGCCGCCTACCCAGGCTTTGATGCCTCCGGTACGGGGATCGGCTGCCAAAAAACCTGTATTGAGCAAGGTGAGGTAATATTTCACCGAATCCAGAGGACTCATTTCCTTTTCGGTCTCTCCACCACTCCAGCTAAAAACCGTCATTTTGACAGGTTGCTCGAAGAGGGTCCGAATTTCCTCCGAAGATCGCCCTGCCTTTTTCAGTTTCCGGTAGCGATCTGAGCGTTCGATTTCCCTTTGAAGTACGCGGTTGTCTCCCCATGGCAAACCTTTCTTCCAATCTTCGTAAAATCGCCGTTGCAGAGCTGCCATTTGTGTTTCAACAGCTTCTTCAGCATAGCGCTGCATGCTTGCATTGATTGTAGTATATATTTTGAGCCCATCGGTGTACAGATTATAAGAACTGCCATCTGCCTTTTTCAGGGGTTTGAGTATCGCTTCCAGTTCCTGTCGAAGGTGCTCACGAAAATAAGTGGCCGTGCCTGCATTGGTTCCCTCCTTTTGGTAATCTAAATTGAGTGGCGAGGCTTTCAACTTATCGGCAAAGCCCTCGTCCAGGTAACCGTATTTGGCCATTTGATTGATCACCAGATTGCGGCGCTTCAAGGAACGCTCGGGGTATTTAACGGGGTTGTAGATGGTAGTCCCTTTCAGCATTCCTATCAGGACGGCAGCTTGTTCTACCTTCAGCGCGTCGGGTGAGGTATTGAAAAAGCGGCGAGCTGCCACCTTGATGCCGTACACATTTTCGCTAAATGGCACAGTATTGAGATACAAACGCAGCAATTCTTCCTTGGTGTAGAGTTTTTCCAGGCGCCGCGCTACAATCATCTCTTTGATTTTGTTGACAAAAAGCGAAAAGACCAGGTGGTCCTCCCTGGGAAATAGATTTTTTGCCAGCTGCTGGCTCAGGGTACTTCCCCCTCCTGCCGATTCGTCCATGAGCAATATGGATTTTACCAACACCCGCAACCAGGCCCTGAAATCAATACCGCTGTGTTCAAAAAAACGGGCATCTTCTGTTGCGACCAGCGTATTGACCAACAATGGCGTAATCTCTTCCATATCCGCATTCTGCCGGTTTTCGATATAGTATTTGCCCAGCAATACTCCATCATCGGAATACACTTCCGCAGCTGTGCGGTTTTTGATCGATTTCAGGGTAAGGTAGCCCGGTACTTCTCCAAATGCACCAAGGTAGGTCAGGCTGCTCAACAACAATCCGAAGAAAATGGCCAGTGCAAATACGATGCCTCCAGCGAAAGATGCCAGCGTCCAGGGTGAATAGGAACTCAGAAATTTTTGTACTGGAGCCAACTTGTCTTGAACAAACAAGAGCAAAGGATCAAAAGGCGTTTGTTTCTTTGTGGATTTCTTGGTAGATTTCTTCTTTGACATAAATCAGGTGTTTGTCGCATAAAGCAACTGATTGACACGGGAGAATATTTTGTCTTTATCTCACAAGAAACAAAAATAAACAATTTGTTTTTATTTTAAATAAATTTAAAAACAAATTGTTTTTAAATTTTCCTTATCTCCCCAGATGCACCAGCAACACAGAGATATCGGCCGGCGACA